>JAPLPC010000630.1:14127-20473 GCA_026400425.1 Hyphomicrobiales bacterium
CGAAGGTCTTCAACAGCGCCAGCATATTGGCGGCGCCGTCGGGATCGCCCAGCGCAGCCAGCCGTTTGCGATCGAGCTGCGGGGCTTCGGCCAGCAACGCCGGCCAATGCTCCGGCGCGGGCCAGCGTTCGTATACGATGGCAGCCCCGCAGGCCTGCAAGCCACGCGCCTTCGCCAACTGTTCGTCGAACGGCCGCGGCTCCGGGCAGCAGATGAAGGGCTTGCCGGCGGCGATGACGGCATTGACCAGGCCGTCGCCGGCCGCGCCGATCACGATCTCCGCCGCTGCGATCTCGTCGCTCGCATTCTCGACCCAGCCGAAAAACTCCAGATTATCTGGACATCGGATTGGCCGCTCAGCCGGCCCGATGACGCGCCAGCGATGCCCTGGCGTTGCCGTCGCCGCAGCGGCGACTTCCGCGCCATTCAGCGGCGCTCCCCCTCTGCCCGCCACCACCAGCACACGCCGCGGATCCGGCGTGGCTGTGCTGCGAGATGGGCTGGCGGTGCCCGGGCAATACACCGTCCTGTCGCGCACCCATTGCGGCAATCGCCTGTCGTCGAGCTGCGACGCGAACGGTGCGATCAGCAGCGACGATGCGCGATAGGCCTCGCAATGTGCGGCATCATCGCGGCGCCCGCTGAGACGAATGTATGCCACCGGCGTCGCGCATAGCCGCGCCAGCAGGGCGATCTCGACGGAGACATCCACCACCAGCAAAGCCGGCTTCGCTTCCGCGATCCACGCTGCGATCAGGCCCATGCGGGCGCGCACGCCGTCATGGTCGAGCGGCGCGTAATGCAGCGCGTGCGGCCGCGATGCCGTACCATCGACACCGTCGAACGCCTGCGCGTCGGGCATGCGATCATCCGGCAGGTCGATGACGTGCATGTCCCCCGTACGCCCGGCCAGCCCGGTTCCGAGCATGACGATGCGTTGCGGATCATGCGCGGCGATGGCAAGCGCGCGCTGACGGTGGCCATCGCCGTGATGATGCACGTAGTAGCCGATCGGCCGGGTCATGCCGCGGGCTCGAACGCGTCGGGGCTCAGCACCATGTCATCCACCATCGGCGGCAGCGTGTCCTCGAGTTCGACCACGAGCGCCGCGCCGCCGCGTTTGCGGATATCCCGCCGCCATGCCGCGCGCGCGCGCCATTGCGCGAAAGACGGAAACATGACATCGGCCTGCGCCTCGCTTCGTGCATGCAACTGTTGCATGTGCTCGGCCATGCCGCCGCTGGCGCGGCCGATCAGGCGCGGCGACACCCGCGTCCAGATATCGATCGGATGTGCCAGCCGCGCGCCCTGCAGCGCCGCCGCCTTCACCAAGGCGCGATCCTCGCTCGTGCGGATCGCCGGCACGCCGCCGCAGCGGCGATAGGCCTCGACGGTGATGCACAGGCTGGCGCCGGTGTGATCGCCGTGGCGCGGCGGCGGATCCCATGACACAGGATCGATCGCGTCCTCGATCTCGCGGACACGCGCCCAATACCGACCGGCAAGCGAATGAGATCGTGCGACCTGCTCCGGCATGGGTTCGTACTCGTCGACGACGATGAAGCCGCCGGCGATGTCCAGTCCGCGCATCATCGCCGCCATATTGTTCGCAAGCCAGTCCGGCGGCGGCCGAGCATCCGCGTCGGTCGTGACGACGAAGCCACCAGGCCCGGCGAGATCCGCAGCGGCATCCATCGCCCGCTTGCGTGCACTGCCTGCGTGGGCGTCGGCCTTCGCGAAGTGTGTCTCGTCGACCACGACGTCCAGCGCGGGATGCCGTGAACGGACGTCTTTCAACACCTGCAACGACTCGTCCGTGGTGTTGTTGAGCGCAATGACGATGGCGATGTCGGGCAGCGTCTGCTGCGCCAGCGCATCGAGCAGAATGGGGAGCCGCTCTGCCTCGTTGCGCGCGGGGATGCAGGCGACCAGGCGACCGCTCACGGCTCAACCAGCCTCGGGCAGGAACACATTGGCATCGGTCAATGACACCACGTCGTTCGGCACCGTGGTGCCCAGCGCGCGGCGATACACCGCCTCGTAATTGTCGACCATCACCTCGGCATCGCAGAAAGTCTCGGCCCGGCGGCGGCAATCGGCGCGGCGCAGCGTCATGGCGATCCGCGCCGCGTCTGCCAACGATTGCGCATCGTTGGGCGCGGCCAGTGCGCCACTCGCGGATGTCAGGATGGTGGGGATGGCGCCGCGCGCGAAGGCGGCGACCGGCACGCCGCAGGCCAGCGCCTCGGCCACCACCAGCCCGAACGGCTCTTCCCAGCAAGGCGAGCATAGAAACGCCCGCGCGCCGCCGACCAAATCGGATAGTTCGTCATGGCTGAGATGCCCGGCATAGATGGTGTCGTCGCCGAGCCGCGGCCTGATCTCAGTCTCGAAATAGCTCGCATCCGACATTGGACCAGCAAATCTCAGCGTCATGCCTGCAAGGCGCGCGGCATCGATCGCCAGATGCAGCCCCTTCTCAGGGACGATCCGGCCATACCACGCCGCCGCTGCCGGGTGAAACCGGAAGGAGCCGAGATCGACGCCATTGAGGATGACGTCCTGCGCCAGTGCCACGTCGGCCCATTCCGTACGGATGGCATCGGAGACTGCCACCAAAGCGAGATTCTTGCCGCCGGCAATGCGAACGCCGCTGGCGAGCCACTTGAACGGTGGCGTGTGCAACGTCGTGATCATCGGCATCGGCAGCGCATCGGCCATCACGATCGGCAGGTAATGCAGCGAGTTGTTGTGGATGATGTCGAATTGCGACCCGCGCAACTGGTTCATCAAAGTCAGATACGCATGGTGCTCTTTGAAGAAGGCGACATCGTCCGCCTCGTCATTGCCGAACACGTCGAGCGCCGTCTGCGTGCAGATCGGCTCGACGCCGATGCTGCCCGACGACTTCGTGGCGGCGAACACCGTCACGTCGTGGCCGCGGGCGCGCAACTTGCTCGCCAACAGATGCGTGTGCATCTCGAGGCCGCCCGCAAATGGTTCTGCGATGGGATATTTAAGATGAGCGATGATACCGATACGCAATGGATCAATCCGACAATGATGACGGGGTTGCAATGCGATCGATCTGGACATGTTCCTATCGCACTCGTGACTGTTGCGGTTTCCCGCTTCATCGGCAGGCGAAGTAAGCTGAACTACGCGTAGCATGTGTCTGTGTTGCACCCTTGCACTCTTTCAAGGATCTTGATGCCGCCTTGTTCCGAAGCCGGAACAAATGAGACATGCGGGACTTGGCGCAGCACCCCGTATTGCCGGAGTTCTTGACATCGCCGCCCCGATCAAACTCGCAACCATGCTTAACAACGCGCGCGCTTGCGCCGCCGATGTCGCGCGCCACGCAGCATCCGCTGACGACTGTGCGCAAATCCCCGAAAGCACATGGCGCGTATTTCGCTCCAGTGGCATGGGGACCAGCGCACTGCCGACCGAATTCGGCGGCTGCGACCTGTGGGACCCGCAATATGGCGGCGAATTATGCACGATGCTCCGCCTCATCGGCGCAGCCGATCTGTCGCTCGCGCGATTGTTCGAAGGACATGTCAACGCCATCAGCCTGGTCTGCCGATACGGCACGCAGCAACAGATCGCGGATCTCGCGCACGACGTCGCCGATGGTGCACTCTCGGGCGTATGGGGTGCCGAGGACGCGAGGGGACTGAAACTCGTCTCCGTAAATGATGGCACATTGACTCTCGAAGGTCGCAAGATCCTGGCCTCGGGCGCAGGCTTCGTCACCCGGCCGCTGGTCACCGCAAACGGCCCCGACGGCCAGCAGTTGTGCCTGCTGCGATTAAAACCCGGATACGACTACGACATCAGTGGCTGGCAGGCGCAAGGCATGCGCGCGACGGCGACGGGCACGGTCGATTTCACCGGGACCACGATCACGGCGAATGAGCAAGTGGGCCGTCCCGGCGACTATATGCAGCAACCGACCTTTTCCGGCGGCGCATGGCGCTTCTGTGCCGTCCACCTCGGCGGTATCGAGCGATTGGTGGATTTGTTCAGGCAACATCTGGTGGCCAGCAAACGTGGCGAGGATCCCTACCAACTCGAACGTCTGGCCGCGTGCGTGGCGGCGGCAAAGACCGCACGTTTCTGGGTCGAGGACGCCGCCCGGCGTTTTGGAAGCGACAGCGCTGCGGCAGGCACCGTCGCCTTCACGCATTTAACGCGCATGGCCGTCGAGCGGAGCGCTTTGACGGTCATCGAGACAGTTCAACGCGGAGTCGGGCTGCGCGCCTTCGTCAGGCCCAATGATATCGAGCGCATCTGCCGGGATCTATCCACCTATCTGCGGCAGCCCGCCCCGGATCTGGCCATGAGCGATGCAGCTAGGACCTTCTTGCACGCATCCGCCGGCGTCGGTGAATTCTGATGAAGGTCGCAGATTTCTTCGAGCAGACGCGGCATCTGCCGGTCACGACGCGCGAGCACCTTGTCGGCGCTGCCCCCTTCGTCGTGCTGTCACCGCATCCGGATGACGAGACNTATCAAGCAAGCGAGCGACGCAGGCCAGCAGGTTGCAGTGGTCACACTCACCGATGGCGCGGGATCGCATCCGGATTCGCGCGCCTATCCGCCGTCGCGTCTGATCGCGCTGCGCAAACAGGAGGTGCTGGATGCCGCGATGCTGCTGGGCGTGGCCGCGGAACGGCTGCATCACTTCGATCAGCCCGACGCCCATGCGCCGTCATCGGGGCCAGTGTTCGAACAGACGGTTCACGATCTCGCCGCCCTTTTGATCCGTTACGAAGCAGCCCACCTGTTCGTCACCTGGGGCCATGACCCACATTGCGATCATGAGACCGCCGCTGCGATCGCCGCGGCCGCAGTCAAGCGGTGTCCCGGCGTCAAACTATGGGCCTATCCGATCTGGGGCTGGCATCTGGACCGCGACAAGGACCTTCCGATGCACGCGGCGAAGGGATACCGCATCGACATCGCACACGAGCAGGCGATCAAGGCGCAGGCGATCGCGGCGCATCGCTCCCAGATGACCGATCTGATCGCGGACGACCCCGATGGTTTTCGCTTCTCGCCGGACACTCTCGCGCCGTTTATGGGCCGCTATGAATATTTCTATGAGATCGTGTAACGAGCTTCGACATCGAGAAAGATGACGAACTCGCTCATGATGCGGTCTCGCTGATGGGCATCTTGTCAGCGTCTGGACCGTCTGTCTGGTCCGGCGCCTTGATCCTGAACCAGGCCACATAGAGCGCGGGCAGAAACAGCAGTGTCAGCACCGTTCCGACGATGATTCCGCCCATCATCGCATAGGCCATCGGCCCCCAAAAAATTTCGCGCGAGATCGGGATCAGCGCCAGGCTCGCCGCCGCAGCCGTCAGCAAAATCGGTCGCATCCGGTGTTCGGTGGCATCGACCACCGCCTCCCATGGCGACTGACCGTCGTTGCGGTGTTGCTCGATCTGCACGATCAGGATCACTGAATTCCGGATCAAAATGCCGATCAATGCCAGAATGCCGAGGATTGCAACGAACCCCATCGGCGCACGGCTCGGCAGCAGCGCCGCGACAACGCCGATCAATGCCAGCGGCGCCACTGCAAACACCAGGAAAAGCCGACTGAAGCTCTGCAGTTGCAGCATCAGAAGCGTCGCCATGGCGAACAGCATCATCGGCACAACAGCGATGATGGGTGCCTGCGACTTGCCGCTCTGTTCGACGGCGCCCCCGATATTCACCGCATAACCGGGCGGCAGCTTGGCGGAGAACTCGGCGATCGGAGCCTTCAGCTGGTCGGAGATGGTCGCGGCCTGAACGCTGTCGAGGATGCCGGCCGAAAGCGTAATGGTCGGAAGCCGGGAACGTCGCCAGATTTTTGGCTGTTCGAGTTCATAGCGGAATTGCGCCACTGCAGCGAGCGGCACCGATTGGCCGTTGCTCGAGGACAGCTGCAGATTACGTAACGTTTCGATCGAGCCGCGTTCAGCGGCATTGGCACGCGCCAGCACGTTGACGAGATAGATATCGTCGCGCACCTGCGTCACCGATGAACCATCCACAATGGCATTGAGCGTTGTTGCGATGGCCTGCGACGTCACGCCAAGCTGGCGTGCCTTGTCCTGCAGGACATCGACCTTGACGACCCGTGCCGGCTCCATCCAGTCGAACACGACATTCGACAGATGGGAGTTGCCAGACATGATACCGGCCAGCTGCCGGGCGTAGTCACGGACCTTGCCGACATCCGGCCCGGACATCCGGTATTGAACGGGGCGCCCCACCGGGGGACCGATATCGAGCAGTTTGACGAAAGCATCCGTGCCCGGGAAGGTCCTGGTCAGGGAGTCCTGCA
>JAPLPC010000630.1:20500-22633 GCA_026400425.1 Hyphomicrobiales bacterium
TTTCAACCGGTCGCGGGCTTCCACATTCTTGGTCACGATGATCATCTGCCCGAACGTCACATCGTTGGGCTGGACGTCGAACGACAGCAGAAAACGCGGCGCGCCCTGTCCGACATAGGTCGACCAGTGGTCGATGTCACCGTTGCCCTTGAGTACCTCTTTCTCAAACTGTGCCATCTGCGCGTTGGTCTCGGCGATCGAGCTGTTCTGCGGCAGGTTCCAGTCGACCACCAGTTCATTCCGGTCCGACGACGGGAAGAATTGCTGCTGCACGTAGCCCATGCCGACAATGGACAGCGCAAAAACGGCGAGCGTCACGCCGATGGTGAGCCAGCGGTGGCGCATGCAGAACAGCAATGTGCGCCCGAAGGCTTTGGCAAACCGTCCCTTCTTCTCATGGTGGCTCTTCATGGTTTTCGGCAGCAGCGCAACGCCGAGCAGAGGCGTGAAGAGCACAGCGACGATCCATGACACGATCAGCGATACCGCGATCACCACGAACAGCGTGAAGGTGAATTCGCCGGCAGCGCTGTTGTTCAATCCGACCGGGATGAAGCTCGCGACCGTCACCAGCGTTCCGGTCAACATCGGAAACGCCGTGGACGTATAGACGTAGCTCGCGGCTTTCTCGATTTTGTCGCCGACTTCGAGCCGCGCGACCATCATCTCAACGGCAATCATGGCATCGTCGACGAGAAGACCAAGCGCGATGATCAGAGCGCCGAGCGAAATACGCTGCAGGGAGATACCGGAATATTGCATCACGACAAACGTGATCGCGAGCACCAGCGGGATAGAGACCGCCACGACCAGGCCGGCGCGCAGGCCGAGGCTGATGAAACTGATGGCCAGCACGATCGCGATCGCTTCGAACAGCGCATGGGTGAAGCCCGAGACCGCATCGTCAACGATCTGCGGCTGGTCCGAGACCAGATGGATTTCAGCCCCGACCGGGAGATCGCCGGCAATGCGTGACATCTCCTTTTTCAGGGCCTTGCCGAAATCGAGCAGATTGGCTCCGGCCTTCATGCCGATCGTCAAGCCGATCGCCGGCTCGCCCTTGAACCTGAACAATGACGTCGGCGGATCTGAATAGCCCCTCTGGATGGCGGCGACATCGGTGAGCGGAAAGAACCGATCATTGACGCGCAGATTGATGGCTTTCAGGCTTTCTTCCGACGTGAACTGACCGCTGACTCGGACTAGGATGCGCTCCGGCCCAGCCTGCAACACGCCGGACGGCGTGATGGCATTTTGGGCTTGAAGCGAGGCGGTGATCGCCTGCTGGTCGAGGCCGAGTGCCGCGATCTTGGCGGTCGAGAATTCGAGATAGATGACCTCGTCCTGCGCACCGACGATATCGACGCGGCCGACATTCGGCACCTGCAACACCTTGGCGCGGACGTCTTCGACGCGGTCGCGCAACTGGCGCTGGGTGAGGCCGTCGCTGGTGAACGCGTAGATGTTGCCATAGACATCACCAAACCGGTCGTTGAAGCCGGGACCGGTCACGCCGCTTGGAAAATCCGGCTTGATGTCGGCGATCATGTTGCGAACGCGGAGCCAGGTCGGCACGACGTCGCGCGCTTTGGTATCGTCGCGCAGATTGACGAAGATCGTGGTTTGACCGGGCACCGTCAGGCTCTTGGTGTAGTCGAGCGACTCCAGCTCCTCGAGCTTCTTCTCGATCCGTTCGGTGACCTGTTTGGTGACTTCTTCGGCAGACGCGCCGGGCCATTTGGCCTGGATCACCATGGTCTTGATCGTGAAGTCGGGATCTTCTTCGCGGCCAAGATGAAGATACGCGAAAAGCCCAGCCGCCATGAAGGCGATCATGAAGTACCAAACCAGTGCACGGTGATGCAGGGCCCAGTCGGAGAGATTGAAAGGCTTCACGCGTCTTCCTTTTCGAGCCGGACTTTCTGGCCTTCCTTGAGATGGTGCACGCCCGCCGTAACGATGCGCATGCCGGCATCGATGCCGCTGGTGACCGTCACCGAGCCATCGTCATTCGGGACGATCGCAACATCGCGCGCCGTGACCGATTTGCTGCCGGGATCGACGATCCAGACATGCGTTTTGCCGTCCTGCGTGAGCACGGCGGCGGCGGGCAGCCTGAAACCATGCGGCGAA
>JAPLPC010000630.1:22639-31973 GCA_026400425.1 Hyphomicrobiales bacterium
TGCGGCGAATTGCCGGGGATGTAAGTCGTCACCGTCGATCCCAAACGAAACGTGTCGGGCGGCGAGACAAGCGTGACCCGCACACGGCTCAAGCGTGTCAGCGCGTCGAATTGCGGACCGATCTCGCGAACCTTGCCCTCGACCCGGACTTGCGGATCGACCTGCAGGCTGACGGTCAGGGGCATGCCGATGTCGAGCTTGCTTGCCAGTTCGATCGCGATATCGATGACCGCTTCGCGCACATCGGGCCGAGCCACCGTCACCACGGTCTGGCCCGGCGCGACGATCTGACCGACCTGCGCGCCCACCGACGCGACGACGCCGGCATAATCGGCATTGCTCTTGGTATAGGTGAGTTGTTCGCGTGCCTTGGCCAGATTGGCCTGGGCGCGGACCACGCGGGCTTCGGCGGCAGCAAAACTTTGTTCGGCGGAATCCTGCCGCGTGACGGTGCCGGTGGCGTTCAGCAACGTGCCCTGCGCCGTGGTCAGCGCGCCCTGCAAAGACCGCACGGCCAGTTCGGCAGCGGTGGCATCGATCGCAGCCAGCGGCTGGCCTTTGGCGACGTTGTCCCCGACATTGACCGGCCGCGCGATCAGCCTGCCGAGCACGCGAAATCCGTAATCCGTCTGGTATCTCGGCTGCACCGTTCCGACGACACTGACGGCATCGGATCCCGGCGGCGCAACGACGATCGACAGCACCGGCCGGACAGGCTCGGGCGCGGCGGCTTGCTCGCCGCAGCCGGCGAGCAAGCCGACCATGGTCAAACAGGCTGCGATACGGAGGGCGGTCATGGCCCGCATCATAGATTGATCCCCGCATAAGTGACGCTGGCGCCGGGTCGCAGCATTTTTCCACTGGAGGTCACGACGCGTTCTCCCACCGTGAGTCCGCGCGCCACGACGAAAGAGTCGGTTTCATAACTCTCTACCGCGATATCGCGCAGCGACACGACATGGGTTTTCGGATCGATCACCCAGACCGCCGGACCGTTTGCCGATGATGTCATGGCAGCCGATGGCAGAATGATCTTATCGACCGACTGGGTGATCCCTTCGCCGACCACGGCGCTGCCGAGAGTCATCTCCTTCGGGACGTTCAGGATGTCCATCTTGACTTTGACGGTGCCGCTTTTGGGATCGACTGCAGGCGAGATTTCCCGCGGCCGGGCGCGCGCCGTTATTTTCGGGTTCGAGACGAGCGACACCTGAATGCTGTCGCCATCCAGCTTCTGGAGGAAGATGGCTTCATAGACATCGAAAACCGCATCACGCGCGCCGTCCTGGGCAAGCGTGTAGGATGATTGGGACGACTGGGTCACCTGCCCGACCTCGACATTGCGGGCGGTGATGATGCCGGAAGCGCTCGCGCGCAATGTGGTGTAACCGAGCGCGTCCGTTGCGGTCCCCAACTGGGCTTTCGAGGCTTCCAGGCCGCCTTGTGCGGCGTTCAACGCCTGCTGCGCTTGGTCGTAGGCGACACGGGTGGTGAAACCGCTGGTCATCAGCGTCTTTTGCCTCTCGAAATTCGCCGTCGCGACCCGCAGTTGGGCTTCTGACGATGTCACCGAGGCTTTCGCGCTTTCGACATCGGCCAATTGTTCGGTCGGGTCGATCTTCGCCAGGATATCGCCGGCATTGACGTGGGCGCCGACATCCACGAACCGCTCGGTCACCCGACCGGTCACTTGAAATGCCAGTTCGCTGCTGATGCGCGCCGCGACATCCCCGCTCAACCGGATCGACGTCTGGCGCGGCTGCAGGCGAACGATGTCCGACGTCACCAGGGTCGGCGGCCGCGCCGCGTCGGTCGCCCGTTCGCAGCCCAGCAGCAGCATCGACAGCAACAGAGGCAAGGATCTGAAATAAAACTTCATAACAACGCCCCAGTGAGCGATCACTCACTATTGTTGACTGACTCGAAAGTCAATAGCCTTCTGCCGGTGAACCGTTTAACGGTATGGGATGACAGTCGACATGACGAAACGCGCACGCCGCAAAGCGGAGCGGCCGACCGAGATTCTCGACGCGGCTTTCGAGGAATTTGTCAAAACCGGCTATTCCGCGACGCGTCTGCAGGATGTCGCCAAGCGTGCGGGCGTCACCAAAGGCACGATCTATTTCTACTTCGAAACCAAAGAGCGCGTCTTTCAGGAGATGATGCGGCACAAGTCGCAAGAACTCTTGCCCGACCTCGAGCGTATCGCCGCCAAGTCCGTGGGGTCCCATGCGCAGCGCCTGCGCGCACTTGTGACGTTCTTTCTCGGGAGGATCGCAGAAGACCGTACGGGACGCGAAACGCTCAGACTGCTGATCGCCGAAGGTTCGCGTTTTCCGGATATGGTCGATCAGTACCACGACGAGTTCATGCAACCCGTCATCGATCATTTCAAACGCGTGATCACAGCCGGTGTCACCGCCGGTGAATTCCGCGCGGCATCCGCAACATCTTTCACCGAAGTCGCCGTCAGCCCGGCAATGTTGTTGAGCATCTGGCTCATGCTGTTCGGATCGCGGCGCGCGCTCGATATCAAATCCTTCACGGAAGCGAGTATGGACCTGATCATGAAAGGCATCGAAGAACGCTAGTCGCGATACCCGTTGATGCCGGTCTCTATTGCAGAGCCTACATAGGAACGAAACCACGGTACAGCAGGCAGCCGAATATCATTCAACATGAGCGCAATTCCAACTCGCTGTCGACCGCAACCTCGTGAGCGTCGATTACCGCAACAGACCTCGCAGAATCCGCTCGGCGACCTTGCCGTAAGGCGGCCTCATCAACCCAGTGATGCTCATGCGAGATTGATTGAAGATCACGCGCTCATGCGAGAACGAGTCGAACCCCGCTTTTCCATGATACCGTCCGACCCCCGACCTACCGATGCCGCCGAACGGCAACGCGTTCACCCCTGCCTGTAGGACCGTTTCGTTGACGCTGATGCCCCCGGAGAGAGTTTTATCGGCGACGCTTTCGAAATTGCGGTTGCGGTCGCCAAACCAGTAGATGACCAATGCCTCCGGCAAAGCATTGACGCGATCAATGACTTCGTCGATCGCGCCGTAACCGAAGATGGGCAGCAATGGACCGAATATTTCTTCGCGCATGATGCGGCTGTCGTCTGCAGGCGCATCGATCAACCGTGGCGCAACGAGCGGAGCCGCAAGGTCCTGGTCGAAAAGCGGAAGGGTCGAATGCCCGTCCGCAAGAGCATTCTGTCTGTCGATCGCCTGATCCGATGCGATCGCCGTGTAGTCTCCTCCATCGGGTTTCGGGTAAAATTTCTGCGCTGCCCGACGCATTTCATCAATGAGCTTGTCTTTGAGACGATGAGGCACATAGACATAATCGGGCGCGACACAGGTTTGCCCGGCATTGATCAGCTTGCCTGCGATGATCGATTGCGCAGCGCGTGACAGATCGGCGCTGTCATCGACGATCACTGGCGACTTGCCGCCCAACTCAAGCACAACCGGAGTCATATTTTTCGCTGCCGCCTGGGCCACCATTGCACCGACGCGGGACGAACCGGTGAAATGGATGATGTCGAACGGCAACGCGGTGAGAGACGCCGCGACGTCGGCACCGCCGGTGACGACGGATACAACCGTGGGAGCGAACGCCGCTTCCACATGGGACGCAATCAACGCGGCCGTCCGCGGCGTGAACTCGGACGGCTTCACCATCGCGCGGCAACCTGCCGACAAGGCGCCGATCAAAGGCATCATCGCCAGCTGCAACGGATAATTCGACGGCGCAATGATGCCAGCAACGCCGCGCGGTTGCGGTCTGATTTCGCCCGACGCCGGCCAGTACGGAAAGCCGAGTCGAATCTTTCTGGTCGAAGACCACTTTCTCAGTTTAGGCAATGTGTAATCGATTGCCGAGATAACGACAGCCACCTCGGTCAAGAGCGTCTCATGCCTCGATCGGCCTCTGAAATCCGCGTCAATTGCCGATACATAGTCGTCAGCACGCGCGATCAGCAACTGTCGCAGCGTCTTCAGCGCCGCGTGGCGTTGATCGACAGACAGGCCCCCTTCTCGCGCGAAGGCTCGTTGCAGGTCCGCAAATTTGGATTCGACATCGCTCGGCTGTGACATGTGATCGACCATCTGTCATTCGGTGCTGGGCCGGTAGGAACGGCCGCGCCATTCGACCAGTTTGCCACGTCGCGCTGCGACCAGTGCATGCCATTGAATGGCAAGCGTGAGGATAACGCCGACGGGGTGCAAAGCCACCGCGCTCGCGGGTTCGCGGCATTTAAAGGCCTGAGCCGCCCGTGCGCTGATCTGAACGAGCACTAAACCGGCCAACAGCGAAACAGCGGGCACTGACGCTCCCAGCATCGCAGCGGCAAGTAATATGCCGGGCAGTAGCCAGCCTCCAGCAAGGAGAACCGTCCAGACGGGCAATGCCACAGGTTTGGCCATGCCCTCCGTAGCGTTCTTGCTGAACCCGTTCCAGACCGCGGAGGGCGTGTCATACATCCGGCAAGAGGCCAGCAATGTGCCATCGATCAGATCTGTGCGGAAACCAGATCGACGGAAATGACGCGCGAGCTGCAACCCGTCATGCATCGCGGTGGCTACGGCCCGATGGCCACCGCAAGCCTCGTATGACGCGCGTCGCACCATCATCAGCTGGCCGCAGGCGGCGGTCAACGACGTATCCGATGGCCTGGATCGCATCATCGAGATCGGCAGATATCCATAGATGAGGCTGTTGATCATGGGAATGATCGCTCGCTCAAATACGCCCCCCAGGATCTGCCGCGGCACGCCGCTGACGAGATCGGCGTCCGTCGAGGCGAGCCTCGACGCTGCATCGGGCGAGAGCCGGACGTCCGCATCAACGAACAACAGGAACTCAGAGCGCGCAAGTCCGGCCAGGACGTGGCAAGCATGCGGCTTCCCCTTCCATTCCGGCGGAAGGGCCGGCGCGTGCGCCAATCGCAGCCTGTCATCTTTCGAAGCCCGCTCGGCGACGATGGCGGCGGTTCGGTCTTTCGATCCGTCGTCCAGTACAATGACTTCGATCTCAATACCCCGGTTCGCGAGAGCTGCATCGATGCTGGCTGCAATCGTGCTCTCCTCATCCCGCGCAGGGATCAGGATGGATACCGAACTCGGTCGAAGAGACAGCGGTGGCCGGCGCAGCAACAGGCAATTCGCGATGGTGTTGCATACGGGGATAAGACCGAAAATAATCGCGATGACGGACAGGGCCAGCATCATGTGCGCGGTCCGTGCTCGGCACTAAAATTCCTGCCGCGCAGTTTTGACGTCAGCCGACGCCAGGCGTCATAGATCGGATTGACTCCCATCGTCCCGAGCAGCCAGACGTCGAAAGCCTTCTCCTCCCGTGCGATTGCAAGCGCCGCCAACTGGTTCATTTCGGATTCCAGGGCGCCTTCGAGCCTTGCAAGCCTCTCGCGCACGGGCAGTCCAATCAGTGATTGACCATCGATCGCCTGCCCGAACTTGAGCAGCAATTCCGGCTGTTTTTCCGACCAGAGCGGATACTCGATCGCCAGAGGGATGAAAACGAGTCCGGACACATGGTCTGGCAGATGGGCAATCCCTGCGCCACAAGCCAACGGACGTTCCCTTGGATCAGCGAAGCGCCCCTGCGCCGCGACGATGAGCAGTCCATCCGGCAATGCGAATACCGCTTTACTTCCGGAAATGAATTCGACCGCTCCCCGTCTGGAGTTCTGCGTCACGCCGAAAGCGCCTATTCTGGCGATAAAGCCATATTGGCCGAAGACCTCCGCATCGACCGGTGTGTAGACGCGGTAATTCGGGTACAGATGTTTCGCCAGGAGCACGTAGGTCACGCCGTCCCACCACGATGGGTGGTTGGTATAGATCACAATCCGCTTGTCGCGCGGCAGGGCCAGTGGCGCGCCCGAGGCGATGCGGGCCGCGTGAAACCCTTTCTTGAATGTATGCTCGAATACCCAGCCGAAGATTTTGAAGAACGCGTCCGACCGCTGCGCGACGGCGCGCGCAGCGACCTGGTCAGATCCACGTCGCTTGTCTGTCACGACGCCGCCGGCACTTCCCGGCGGTCGCTATCAAGCGCATCGGCGGCGATCCATCCTGACATCATCACCATGGGCATCCCCGGCCCCGGATGGGCCGCACCGCCTGCAAGATAGAGATTCTTGACGAACCTGCTACGGTTCCCCGGCTTGAACGCGCCGGTGAATTTGCCATGGCTGGCGAGCCCGTAGATGGCGCCATTCAGCACCTTGTACCGATCATGGATGTCCTGCGGCGTCAGGTGACGTTCGAAGACGATACGATCCTCGATGTCCGTCAGGCCGGCTGTTCGCTTCAACTTGTCGAGGATCACCTGCCGATACTTCGGAAACATCACGGACCAATCATGATGGGGCCGCAGATATGGTGTGTGAACCAGTACATACAGCGCCTCGCCTCCCTCCGGCGCCACACTTGGATCCGTCTGAGATGGCGCGGCAATATAACAAGTAGGATCCGGCGCCGGCTCGCCGCGCTTGTAGATCGCGTCGAACTCCTCGTGAGCATCGTCGGAAAATACGAAATCGTGGTGTAACAGGTGATCGTATCGCTTGTTCAGGCCCAGATACAGAACGACGCCCGAACACGCTGGCTCGAAGCCTGCACGAGAATAATGCTTCGCGGCATCACCGCCGACCAGTTCGTCGTAGGTTCGCAGCGCGTCCATGTCCGAAATCACGGCAGAGGCCGCCACGCGACTCCCGTCGGCGAGCTTGATGCCCTTCGCTTCGCCGTGCTCCACGTGTATTTCTTCGACATCAGCCCCGGTATGATAGACGACGCCGAGCTTTTCGCCGAGCTTGCGCAATGCCTCTGCCACGGCCCGCGTCCCGCCCACCGGATACCAGACACCCCCGCTGGTCTGCATGTGAGCGATCGAGCAGAGCACCGCCGGAGATGCAAACGGCGACGACCCGACATATTGGGTGAAGTGATCGAGCATCTGCGAGACACGCTCGTCCGGCACCATGCTGCGGATCGTGCTCGCGACGGAACGGCCCATCCGGAGCGAAAGCACATCGCGAAGCGTGCCCGGGTTCATATTCGCGCGGATGTTCATCGTGTCGCGGATGTCTTCGACTGACTTCCAGAAAAAGAAACGCTCCGAGACATCGTGGAGATGCTCCGAAACGCGTATGAATTTCTCGTACCCCTGAGCCAGACCATCTTTTCCGGAGAACGCCTCCGCGCTCTTGCCCATGGTGGGAACATCTTCCACGAGATCCAGAACGTCACCTTCCCCGAAGAAACATCGCCACTGGGGATCAAGGCGGATCAGCGGGAGCCAATCCTCGAGTTTCTCGCCAGCCTCCGCAAAGATCCGCTTCAATACACTCGGCACGGTGAGGATGGTCGGGCCCATGTCAAACCGAAAGCCTTCTTCCTCCAACACCGCCGCCTTGCCGCCAAGCCATTCATTCTTGTCGTAGACGACGACCCGATGGCCGCGGGCAGCCGCAACGGCTGCGGACGCGAGACCACCAAGTCCGGAGCCGATGACGATCACCGGGTCGGACTGTTTGACTGATTGATTCATCGTTCGGTGTCCCATCACGCTTTAGCCGCCTCAGAAGCGACTTGTTCCTGAAGCTGTTCGAGTGGCCGAGGCGCCTCTTCGGCGGATGGAATACGGTCCGCCATGCCGAAATCGGCCAAAACCAGATCGCTGGAGATGCGCGCACTCTCATAGATGACCGGAAGCCCCGACCCCGGATGCGTCCCTCCGCCGACCAGATAAACGCCATCCACGTCGTTGAAACGGTTATGTGGGCGGAAATACAGCATCTGGTCGAGACCGTGAGCCAGATTGAAGGTCGCACCGCGATAAACGGACAATTGCTCGCGCCAGTCGTCAGGCGTGAACACCTTCTCATAGCGAATACGATCCCTGAGTCCGGTCAGGCCAAAACCTTCCAGCCGATCGATGACGGTGTTGCGGAAGGTCTGCTTCTCCTGGGTCCAGTCAACGGCACCGCAGTGGCCAACGGGGACCAACACATAGAGCGATGCATTGCCGTCTTGTGCAAACGAGGCATCGCTACGGCCGGGGTTGCAGACATAGATCGACGGATTGCCCGGTACGATCGCCGCGTCCTCGATCTCGCTGATGTTCTTGGCGTAATCATGCGCGAGGAAGATCGTATGATGATCCAGTCGATCGTAACTCCCCTCGATGCCGAGATACAGCATGAAGGTCGAGCATGAATATTTGGCGCTCTCGATCTTCTTGTCCGACCACTTCTTGCGCAGCTTGTTCGGGATCAAACTCGATGCCGCATGAGCGAAGTCGGCATTCACAATGGCCGCATCGGCCGGCGTGATGCCCGACTTCGTCCTGACGCCGGTGGCTTTCTTGCCCTCGAATAGAATTTCTGTGACGGGTTCATCCAGCCGGATATCGACACCCAGATCCCGCGCGGCACGCGCCATGCCGTCGCTCACGGCGCCGCAGCCGCCCTTAGGATGCCAGACACCGAATTCGTATTCGAGGAATGCAAGGAAGGTGAACAAGTTGGGGCATCTGAACGGCGACATCCCGAGATACTTGGTCTGAAATGAGAAGGCGAGCCTGACGCGCGGATCCTTGAAGAATTTCTTCAATTCGTCGTCCACCGACGACAGAGGCACGATGTGCCGTAAGGCGGATACAACGCTCGGCGCCAGATAATCCAACAGGCTATCAAACGGACGCTTCAGAACGGGTACAAATGCCGCAAGTTTCTTGCGATTCAGATTGATGAAGCGCGTGATCTGCTTGGCGTCTGCGGCGTTCAGCTTCGAAACTTCGCGCTCGAGGTCCTCGATCTTTCCCGAGATCGACACGTTCGGCCCGTGCTCGAATGCCAATCGATAGCTCGGATCGACGCGTGTCATCTCGATGTAATCTTCCATGCGCAGCCCGCAGCGCGTGAACAACGACTCGAGGATTTGGGGATAAAGGAAGAAGGTCGGACCAACGTCAAACCTGTAGCCGGCTTCGCTGAACACCTTGGTGCGGCCGCCGACGGCAGAGTCTTTTTCGAATAGTTTCACCTTCATCCCTGCGGCCGCGAGAAGCATTGCTGTCGCAAGCCCGCCTGGCCCTGCGCCGATGATGACCGCGTCCTTTTGACGCATTGGGGCTCGTGGTGTCATTTTGGTTTGCGTACTCGCCTATGGGATCGAATGAAGTGGCCAATGCTACCGCCATTGGTCAATAGCACTGCTGCATCCTTGCGTTCATTGTCGTTGATAAGGCCGCACTGTTGCCTAAATGGCTAGGCTCTGAAACTACTCAGTTGTCG
>JAPLPC010000630.1:32030-36349 GCA_026400425.1 Hyphomicrobiales bacterium
TGTCGCTACCATCGTACGGGCGAGGCCTCGCTTTAGTTTCAGGTATTCTGCTCTTCTGCGGACCGGCTCTCGCTGGTCAGGTGAACGTGACGGTCTCCGGCGTGACGCCCAACGGCACTGCCGTATTCGTGGCACTCTGCACCAGCAGCCTTGATCCAAGCACCTGCGACCGGGGCGATCGAAAGCCGGCTTCCGGTTCAAGCATGCGCTTCTCGTTCGATAACGTCTCCGGCAAGATAGCCGTTGCCGCTTTTCAGGATCTGGACGGGAGTGGATCGCTTGAGCGAACGAAGCTTGGTCTGCCCCGCGAGCCTTTCGGGTTCTCGAACGACGCCGGACGTGCGCGCAGACCGTCCTTCGAGACGGCAGCGTTCAATGTCGGCACCGGAGCGGCAAACATCACCGTTCGCCTGAGAACGCTGTCTCAAACGGGCGCCCAGGAATAACGGGTTCGCCGAATCGAGAAGACGATTGCGACAACGAGACCGCCGGCGGCGATGGCGATGAGAATCGACCATGCCTGGATGAGCATCCCAACAGGGCTCCCAGAACGGACGGATGCCTCGAACGCCTGGATCACCCATGCATTCGGCGTCAACCAACCGATGTCTTGCATCCAGGGCGGCATGAGATAGCGCGGCACCATGCTGCCGCCGATCGCGGAAACCAGCAGCACGAAAAAGGTCGTTGCGCCTTCGGCTTGTTTTCGGCTTTTGCATACCGCCACGATGCCAAGCGCAACTGCTGCTGCGGACGCCGACGCAAGCATACTGGTCATCAGCCAGTAGAACAGCCGCGATAATTCGAACGTTGCCCTGAATGCAAACCAGGCGACCGCGAAGACGATGACGGCTTGAACGATCCCTTGTACAACGAGGAAGGCGAACTTGCCGGTCACGACCGATGCCATGCCGCCGCGTCCAAGGGTCAACCGCTGGGAGATGCCGCTGTCCCGTTCATCGATCAGTGTGAGCGCCCCGTGACTGGCAGCAAACAACAGGAAAACCGCGACGACGGCACCCGCATAGTAAAGCACGCTGGCTTGCTTCGAGGCACCATCGGTCGACTTCGTTTCGACGATCCGAGCAAAGGAAAATCCCGAACTCGACTTATCCGAAGCTTGTTTCTTGAACGCGGCGTCCAGAAACTCTCGCTCATCGGCAGCAATCGCGCCGGATGCCTCGACATCCGCCAAGATACGGGCAAGCGCGACGTTGGGCAGCTTTTCATTGAGGGTCTTTTGCGATTGGCCGATGACGATAGCGGTCGCCAGCGGTCGGGTTGCGTCTTCGATGACGAGGATCGGCGGCGGGCCCTGGTCGGGTCGCTGCGATAAATCCGCTCGCAGGATCATGCCGACATCCACGACCCCTCGCCGGACATCTTCATTCATCATCCGCTCATCAGCCGATGCAGATAGGAGAATCCTGAGTGAAGGCTCGGCCTGCATCGCAGCCACGAAGCGCTGCGTGCTCTCCGTCCGGGCGAGATCGACCAGTCCGACCTTGAGCTTCAGGTCCTTGCCGGTCGCCCCCGCGAAAATAGCGGCGAACACAACGAACAGCGCAGCTGGAAGCACGAACGTCATCAGAAGCGCCATGCGGTCTCGGATTGCTGCGAGCGCCATGACCCAGGTGGAAGCAAAGATCATGATGAAAGCGCCTCGGACTTCGTCAAAATCGAGTAAGCGTCTGCGAGATTGGGCTCACGCATCCGTGTCTCGGCGATACGCAATCCCAGCATTTCCAAAGCGCCTCTGACGGATCCCAGGTCTGGGCCGACTCGACTCTCTAAAAACACCCACCGAGTGGCACTGTACGAGATGCCGCCCAGAGCGATCACTTCTGTAATATGGGATTCGTCCGGCGTGTCGGCCAAAATGAATTCAATCGGCCGACGGTTGCCGCAGACGGACAGCACCAAGTCTTCGGGAGGCAGATCACGCAGCAGGCGTCCATCGGACATCACCAGCACCCGGTCCGCAATGTGCTCCACCACATCGAAGTCATGCGTCACGATCAGGACCCCGCACCCCGAGCGTCTAATCGTCACCATCACATCTTGAACGACACGCTTCGCCTCGGCATCGAGACCGGCGGTCGGCTCGTCCAGAATGACCAGTCGAGGCGCAGACATCAGAGCCGCGGCAATGTTCACGCGGCGACGGTAGCCTCCCGACAATGCGGCGACCCTTCGCGAAGAGATGGCTTCACAGCCCGTCAGATTGAGCGCGATATGCGCGCGCCTCGTCGCCTCGCGACGAGATATTCCGTCCATCATCGCGAAGGCGACGCAGTTCTCTTCCGCAGTGAGCCATGCATAAAGCGCGATCTCCTGCGGGACGAGACTGATATCTCTGGGATTGCAGGAAACCGTGCCCTTTCGCGGCGCGAGAGTCCCGGTGAGCAGTCGGATGAAGGTGGATTTACCTGCGCCATTCGGGCCGGCGAGAGCAGAGATACGCCCGGTCTGCAGATGCACTGACAGGTCTTTTAGTACCGTCGCTCCGTCATAACCCGCATCCACACGGTCAATTTCGGCAACCGCTTGGTCTTTTTCCTCGTCCCGAACCATGTAGCGTCAAACCCCTGTCCGTCTGAACTCGATGCAGCAGCCAGCAAAGCTGCCATATGGAGCCATCAGCCCTTGAGGCCTTTAGATCATGTTGAAGATGGTCGAGCTAGGCCGCTTCACTGACCGCGATCGCATCGGCGGCGCGAGGGCGAGCCACGCAAGACCACCCAACTCGACCGCATGATCCAGTCCGGCGGCGGGCATCGGGGTGGCCGTCACCGACTTGGCTTGTCCCACGAACCCGGCGCTGTTCCTTTATCTTGCCGGTCCGAAGAACAGGTTCGGGAAATAGAGGGCGATATCCGGGAACAGGATAATAAGGAGCACGCCGAACATCGTCACCAGCACGTAAGGGATGACCGACCAATAGATGTCGCTCATCGTCACCTCGGGCGGGGCGACACCTTTCAGATAGAACAGGTTGAAGCCGAACGGAGGCGTCATGTAACCGATCTCCATCATGATGATGAAGACCACCCCGAACCAGATCGGATCGAAGCCATAAGACTGGATCACCGGCAAGAACACCGGCAGCGTGATCAGCATGATGCCCACCGGATCGAGCACCATGCCGAGGATCAGCAGCACGACGAGCATGAAGGCCAGCGCGCCCCATTTGCCGCCCGGAACCATCGTCATCAGTTGGTTCATCAATTCATTGGCGCCGAGAGTCGTATAGGCCGTGGAGAACGCATGTGCCGCGAACAGGATCCACATCACCAGCGCCGTCAGCCGCAGCGTCTGAATCGCGGAATCGCTCAGCACGGCCATCGTCAATTTGCGGTGGACCGCCGACGCCACGAGTGCACCGAACACGCCGAGCGCCGCTGCCTCCGTCGGAGTTGCAAAGCCACCGAAGATGGCGCCCAGCACCAGCAGCACAATGAAGAGCGGGAGGAAAACTGCCTTCAGCGCCTCCAATTTCAGCTTCCAATCGCCCCGCTCCTCCACCGGCAGCGCCGGTGCAAGCGACGGCTGCAGCCACGCGCGGACGCCGATATAGATCGAGACCAATGTGAACAGCAGGATGCCCGGCCCGATGCCCGACGCGAACAGTCGCCCGACCGACACTTCGGTCAGCATCGCATACAGCACCATCAGGATGGACGGCGGGATCAGAATGCCCCAGCCGCCACCACAATTGATCGCACCGACCGCCAACCGCTTGTCATAACCACGCTCGAGCATACGCGGCAGTGCGATCGTGCCCATGGTGACGACGGCAGCGCCGCTGATACCGCTCATCGCCGCAAAAATCGCGCAGATCGCCACTGTGCCGATGGCGAGGCCACCGCGGAAGCCGCCGAACCAGACATGCATCATCCGGTACAAGTTGTTCGCGACGCCGGATTTCTCGAGCAGCATCGCCATGTAGACATACATCGGGATCGCAATGAGCGTGAAGCTCATCATCGATTCCCAGAACTTGGATGCCACGATGTAGAAGCCGACCGGACCCATCGTGAAATACAGGAAGATGCAGGAGATACCACCGAGTGTGAAAACGAGCGGCGTGCCGATAAACAGAAAAAACAGCAATGAGCCGAAGAACAGCAGTGTGAGGAGCTCGACTGACACGATGAGTCCGATCGCTTAATGGGAAGGTTCGTCGGAAGCCTGCTTGCCGAAGGTCGCTGGATCGTTCTCCAGCCCCTTGATCGTCCGGATATCCGATTTCGCCAGGGCATCGAGGTCGAGGGTCACGTCCCCAGCGAAGGTCATCTTCAGCAGGGCCTCACGGGTGA
>JAPLPC010000145.1 GCA_026400425.1 Hyphomicrobiales bacterium
GATCACGGCGCCAAGTCTTCGACGGTGCCGCATCAGTCCGACCACGCCTTTATTTCCGCGCTGATGCCGTATCTGTATCCATCGTCGATCCACGAGATCATCGACATGGGCCTGCTCGGCATTGCGATGTCGCGCTATTCCGGCTGCTGGGTCGGCATGAAGGTGATCACCGAGACCGTGGAAACCACGGCGGAGATCAACCTCAACGACGAGATGACGCCGTTCAAGATTCCCACCGATTTCGAGATGCCGCCCGGTGGTCTCAATCTGCGCTGGCCCGACGATCGTTATGCGCAGGACCGCCGGCTGCAGGATTACAAGGGCTTCGCTGCGATCGCGTTTGCGCGCGCCAACAATATCAACCGCGTCACCATCGACTCGCCGAACGCGCGGTTCGGCATCATGGCGTCCGGCAAGAGCTATGAGGATGTCCGACAGGCCCTGCGCGAACTGGGGATCACCGAGCAGGTCGCGGCAAAAATCGGGCTGCGGTTGTACAAGATCGGCATGCCATGGCCGCTGGAGCCGGAAGGCGTGCGCAAGTTTGCGGTCGGCCTCGAAGAAATCTTCATCGTCGAGGAACGCCGCGAGATCGTCGAGAACCAGGTCAAGCAGGAGCTGTTCAACTGGCGCGACGACGTGCGGCCGCGCATCGTCGGCAAGATGGACTCCCATGATCAGCGCTTCCTGCCGTTCGCGGAAGAACTCAGCGTCGCCAAGCTGGCGACATCGATGGTCGATCGCCTGCTGGCGATGGAGATCGATCCCGAGATCGCCGCATTGCTGCGGGCCAAGGCCGACTGGTTTCACGGCCGCGAGGCATCGCAGGTGCAGAACGTGGTGCCGATCACGCGCACGCCGTATTTTTGCTCGGGATGTCCGCACAACACCTCGACCAAGGTGCCGGAAGGATCGCGCGCGCTGGCCGGCATCGGCTGTCACTTCATGTCGCTGTGGATGGACCGCTCCACCGAGACGTTCACCCATATGGGCGGCGAGGGTGTGCCGTGGACCGGCATCGCGCCGTTCACCAAGGAAAAGCACATCTTCGCCAATCTCGGCGACGGCACCTATTTCCACTCCGGCTCGCTGGCGATCCGGCAGTCCGTCGCCGCCAAGGCGAACATCACCTACAAGATTCTCTACAACGACGCCGTCGCCATGACCGGCGGTCAGAAGCATGACGGCGAGTTGTCGCCGCAGCAGATCACGTTCCAGCTGCATGCCGAAGGCATCCGCGCCATCTATCTGGTATCGGAGACGCCCGATGCTTATCCGGCCAGTTCGATCGCACCGGGCACCAAGCTGGCGCATCGCGATGAACTCGATCGCGTGATGAAGGAATGCCGCGAGATCGCGGGATGTTCGGCCATCGTGTTCGTGCAGACCTGTGCCGCCGAAAAACGTCGCCGCCGCAAGAAGGGCATTCTCGAAGATCCGCAGCGTCGGGTCATCATCAATCCGGCCGTCTGCGAAGGCTGCGGCGATTGTTCGGTACAGTCGAACTGCATCTCGGTGGAGCCGCTGGAAACAGAGTTCGGCCGCAAGCGCACCATCAATCAGTCGAGTTGCAACAAGGACTATTCCTGCCTCAAGGGCTTCTGTCCTTCGTTCGTCACCGTCGATGGCGGCAAGCTGAAGCGCAAGGCGCCGGTCGACATCGGCAATATCGGCGATCTCCCGGAGCCCGTCACGCGGCCGACGCTGGATCGCCCGTATAACGTCGCGGTCGGCGGCGTCGGCGGCACAGGCGTTCTCACCATCGGTGCACTGCTCGGCATGGCCGCGCATATCGAGGGCAAGGCCAGCATGATTCTGGACATGTCCGGCCTCGCGCAGAAAGGCGGCGCGGTCCTCAGCCATGTGCGTCTGGCCAACGACACTGCCGACGTCACGTGCTCGCGCATCGTCACCGGCGGCGCCGATCTCCTGATCGCCGCCGACGAAGTGGTGGCGATTGCCAAGGAGACGATCACGCTGTGCGAGGGCGAGCGCACCACCGGCATCGTCAACACGCATCTCATTCCGATCGCCGATTTCGTGCGCAACCGCGATTTCGATTTTCAGCGCGGTCGTGTCAACGACGTGCTGACGATGGCGTTGCGCAAGACATCGACGTTCCTGGACTTCACCAAAGCCGCGGAGGGCCTGCTCGGTGACAGCATCGCCACCAATATGATGATGATGGGCTATGCCTATCAGCAGGGCCTGCTGCCGTTGCAGCGTGCCTCCATCGAGCAGGCCATCGAGCTCAATGGCGTCTCGATCAAGATGAACATGCTCGCCTTCCAGCTCGGCCGCCTGGCTGCCGCCGATCCGCAGCGCCTGGCAGCCATGTTGAAGGGCACCGACACCGTGGTGCCGCCGAAGACGCAGGACGCGATGACGCTGGACGAGCTGATCGCGCATCGCAGCGCCATGTTGACGGACTATCAGAACGCCAAGCTGGCAGCGACGTATCGCGCCACGGTGGGGCAAGTCTGCGAGGCCGCGATGCGCGGCGGTTATGGCGAAGCGTTGCCGCGCGCGGTGGCAATCAATTATGCGAAACTGCTGGCCTACAAGGACGAATACGAAGTCGCGCGGCTCTATACCGATGGTCGCTTCGAGAAGCAGCTGCGCGACCAGTTCGAAGGCGATTTCAAGATCCACTTCAATCTGGCGCCGCCGATGTTGCCGGGCACCGATGCGTCGGGCCGTCCGAAGAAGCGCGCTTTCGGTGCGTGGATGATGCCGGCCTTCAAGTTGCTGGCCGCTGCACGCGGGCTACGCGGTACGCCGCTGGACGTGTTCGGCTACGGCGCCGACCGCAAGGTGGAGCGCAACCTGATCGCTGGTTACGAAAGGGATATCGCCACCGTGCTGAACCTGCTGTCGCCCGCGAATATCGACATCGCGATCGAACTGCTGTCATTGCCCGACAGCATTCGCGGCTATGGCCTGGTGAAGGAGCAGGCGTTGGAAGCGGCAAAGGCGCGCTATGCCGGGCTGGCGCAGGATCTCGTCAACCCGCCGCCGGTGCCACGCCAGATCGCGGCGGAGTAACGCTGCTTCTCCCTCCCTATGGCGCCGCTGCGCGGCTTGGGTGAGGGAGGAGCCATCGCTGCGCTCACACCGCGATGTTATCGATCAACCGGGTCTTGCCGAGTTTCGCCGCGACCAGCAAACGCAGCGGCCCGTCTTTCATCGACTTGACTTTCGCCAGCGTCTCGCTGTTGCGCGCTTCGAAATAATCCAGCGCCAGGCCTGCTGCGGTGATCGTCGCAGCGCCGCCTGCGAGCGCGGCCGCGACGTCGTCGCCGGCCTTCAGGCGCTTCGCGGTTTCCTTCATGGCCCGATACAGCACCGGCGCGGTGGCGCGCTCGTCGGCCGACAGATAGACGTTGCGCGACGACATCGCGAGGCCGTCGCGTTCACGCAGCGTCGTCGCCCCCACCACCTTGACGCCGAGATCGATATCCCGCGCCATCCGCGTCACCACCTTCAACTGCTGGAAATCCTTCTCGCCGAAGAAGGCCATGTCGGGCCGCACCTGGGTGAACAGCTTGCCCACGACGGTGGCGACGCCGCCGAAAAAATGCGGGCGAAAACGGTCTTCGAGGTCGGCGGTGGCGGGGCCTTCGGTGACGATCCGGGTGGCGAAGCCGTCGGGATACATGACCTTGGCATCGGGATTCCACACCAGATCGGCGCCGGCTTCCGTCAGTTTGGCGATGTCGCTCTTCCAGGTGCGTGGATAGGCGCCGAAATCCTCGGTGGGCGCGAATTGCGTCGGATTGACGAAGATCGAAACCACCACCTTGTCGCACCGGCGCTGCGCAAGACGCACCAGCGAGATATGGCCGTCATGCAGGGCGCCCATGGTCGGCACCAGCGCGACCGTCGCCTTGCGTGCGCGCAGTCCTTCCATGGAGCGGCGGAGGGCAGGCAGGGTGCGGGCAATCTGTGGGGCGCGGCGTGGCATGTTGGCTCGTTGTCGTTGGCGTGGTTGCGAGGCAGGCGCGTCTGCTTAGCAAAGCGTGATGACCTGCGCCAAGCCTTCGTGAATGAAGCCTGCTGCGTTAAGCCTGTCCATGGTGCTCCGATGCCGGGACCATGCGGCGGATTCACCATTAACCGCGGCGAGCAGGGCCTGCATCAGTCCAGGGTTCGCATTTGCCTTGACCGTCGCATGCCCGTGATCTGATATTTGCAAGGTCGCCAGCGCGCCGTTGCAGACCAGCCTTCGCCGGCGACACTTGGGATCACAGATCATGTTGATGCAGAGCAGCCAGCAGGCTGGCACCGCGCATGTCATCGTGCTCGGCAACGAGAAGGGTGGCTCCGGCAAGTCTACGACTGCGCTTCACATCGCGGTGGCCCTGCTCAAGGCCGGCCAGCGCGTGGCCACCATCGATCTCGATTGCCGCCAGCAGAGTTTCACCCGTTACATCGCCAACCGTCGTGCCTGGGCGGAGCAGGCGGGCCTCGCCCTCGAAGTGCCCGCGCATCACTGCCTGCAACTCGGCGGCAGCATGCAGATCGCGGACAACGAGTGCTTCGAACTCGAACAGTTCGCGCAGGCGATGGCCGCCGTCGAACGCAGCTACGATTTTGTGGTCATCGATACGCCGGGCAGCGATACGTTTCTGATGCGGTTGGCGCATTCGATGGCGGATACGCTGGTGACGCCGATCAATGATAGTTTTCTCGATGTCGACGTGCTCGCGATGTTGAACCCCGCGAACTACAAAGTGATCGGCGAGAGCCACTACGCGCAGATGGCGCGCGACGCGCGGCGCAAGCGTCGCCAACACGATGGCTCCACCACCGACTGGATCGTGGTGCGCAACCGTCTCTCGATGCTCGGGTCGCGCAACAAGGTGCTGGTCGCCGGAGTGCTCGACGAACTCGCATTGCGACTGGGCTTCCGTCCGGTGAACGGGCTGGCCGAGCGCGTGATGTACCGGGAATTCTTTCCGCGCGGGCTGACCGCCCTCGACGATCTCAACGAATCGACGCTGGGCCGCCGCCCAAGCATGGGCCATGTCACCGCGCGCGAAGAGGTGGTGGAGCTTCTCCGCAAGCTCAAGCTCCCGATCGATGAGCGTGGCCGCCGACGCGCTGCCAATCGTGCCGAATGGGCGTCGATCGCCAACCAGCCGCTGGATCTGCATGACGTTGTCGCGGACTAATGCCGTTCCGCTAACGTGCTGACAAATAAGCGCTTTTTAGAAATATGCGGATACATTGCGCCGAATTCACGGTAACATGCGGCAGAATCGTGGAACGCGGGTGTCGTCGGGCCGTTGCTATCTCGCAAGTTTGTCTCCATGCGCGCCGTACCTTGTCCTGACTTGGGCAGCCTGCATTTGACGAACTTCGCTGATCCTTTGTTAGCAACTGCACAAGAAAGGACTGCGGCGCACAATGTTACGGCTCTGGATTCACAATATTTAGTCTTCCTGTCACCGAGCTGTGACATATATGCTGTTCAAGCGGCAATCATTGTTATCGACCGATAACGATCATTGCAGCTTGAACCGGCGCGCTCGCCGAGGGACCGAACATGAAACGCGGATTGCTCATCCTGCTTTCGGTTTGCGTACTGACCACTGTCGCGTATTTCACCGCGAGCAAGTGGGCGATCCGCCATGAGACGCTGACGTTCTACGACAAGCAGCGCAATCGTCCGGTGCAGGTCGATATCGCCGTCCGCCGCGACAAGGAAATGCAGGCCAATGCCGGCATGATCACCTTGCCGGTCGCGGTCCTCAATCACGGCAACACCGTCAAGTTCACGGAATACTCGTTCCTCGCAAACGTGTTCGCTGCACGCGGCTATATGGCTGTGAGCATCCAGCATGATCTGGCGAGCGATGCGCCGCTGGTGACCAAGATCGGCGAACCCTATGTCGGCCGCCTGCCGGTCTATGAGCGCGGCGTCGAGAACATCAAATTCGCCGTCAAGGAATTGAAGAAGATTCAGCCGAGCTCCGATTATGATCACCTGACCCTGGTCGGTCATTCCAACGGCGGTGACATCTCGATGTTCTTCGCCAAGGAATATCCCGACGAGGTCAAGAAAGTCGTGACCCTTGATAATCTGCGCGTCCCGTTCATGACGGACGGCAAGTTCAAGATCCTGTCGTTCCGCTCCCATGATGCGGTGTTCAAGCCGGACCCGGGCGTCGTGCCGGACGGCGATGTCTGCGAGAAGGCGGGGATCACCGTGGTCGATACCGGCGCTCAGCACACTGATATGAGCGATCGTGGTCCGGAAGCGCTGAAGCAGAAGATCCAGGGACTGTTGTCCAAATTCCTCGACGACGAC
>JAPLPC010000217.1 GCA_026400425.1 Hyphomicrobiales bacterium
GCGCCCCGACAGCAACTCGCCGCAAAGGTCGATCAGGTCGATGGCATTCTGTTTGGAATCGACCGAAGCAGGCCCGAGCCGCAACAAGTTGCGGCCGCGCTCCGAGATCGAGGCGAGGAGATCGGAGAAGAAGTCGTTGCTCATGCTGTATCACGTCCCGGCTGGAAGCTAGCCCATTCACGCGACAATATAGCCCTTTGCGAGGCGTATTGCGCGGACATTTGAAGCATGAAACAATCGTGAAGAGGCGCCTTCCGGCAAGAGTTTTGCATTCGATTGCAACTATATCGGCATCACAAGGGGATACACGATGAAGCGGACTTTGAAGCGTGGCGTGGGTGCGGCTCTGGCTCTCGGAGTGTTGGGCGTCGGGGCATTGGGCGTCGGGGCGCCGCTGAGCAGCAGCGCGGCATTTGCCCAGCAAACGATCAAGGTCGGTTGGACCATTCCGGCCGAGGAATCCAAGTACTGGATGATGAAGCGACCGCAGGAATTCGCGGATCTCGGCAAGAAATACAACATCGAATGGGTGCAGTTTCAAGGCACCGCGCCGATGACCCAGGCTCTGGCCGCCGGTGCGCTGGACTGTGCGACACAGTCGCCGCTGGCGCTGGCGCAAGGCGTGGTCGGCGGTGGGTTGAAGGCCTATGTGGTGGCCCAGCACGTGTTCGAGAAGCCGGGCAGCTTCTCGGTGTATTGGGCGGTGAAGGACGACTCGCCGATCAAGACGATTGCCGATCTGAAGGGCAAGACGCTGTCCATCAACACGCTCGGCTCGGGCATTTACGGCCCGATGGCCATCCTGCTGAAGCAGGCCGGACTCGATGCCGCCAAGGACATCAAGCTGGTCGAAGTCGGATTCGCGTTGTCCGAAGAAGCGCTGCGTTCGGGCCGCGTTGATTCTGCCGTGATGAACCAGCCTTTCGCCGCGCGCATGGAAGCCAAGGGCGGCACGCGCAAACTGTTCTCGCTGTCGCAGCAACAGGAAGGCATCGTGCATATTCTCGAAGCCTGCCGTGCCGACTTCGTCGATAAGAACCCCGATATTGCCAAGGCCTATGTGCGCGACATCACGCTCGGCATGCAGAAGGCCCTCGCCAATCGCGAGGAAACCCTGAAGGTCGTCAACGAAGTGATGAAGGCGCCGATTCCGGTGCTGGAAACCTATCTGCTGAAAGAGAACGATTTCGCCCGCGATCCCGGCGCAGCGCCGAACTTCGATGCGATCCAGAAGATGCTCGATACCTATGTCGAGACCGGGATGCTGTCGAAGAAGGTCGATGTGTCGGCGTGGAAGAACCCGAACGTCGTGGCGCCGATCAAGTAACCCTCCGTCATTGCGAGGAAGTTAGCGACGAAGCAATCCAGCGCATATCTTTCTGGATTGCTTCGTGGCGCTCGCGATGACGGCGTAGAGCGATGGTCGTCAGTCCGTCGCCTCATCGCCGTGATCTCTATCGATCAACAGATCCAGCGCATATTTGATCGTCGCGCGTTCGTCGTCGTTGAAGCGGTCGAGCACCGAGGCTTCGTGCGCCAGCGCGGCTTTCAACGCCGGCTTTACCCGCGCGCGGCCCTTTGCTGTCAGATGCAGCGTCACCCGGCGACGGTCATGCGAGATGCTCTTGCGCTTGAGCAACGCGTCGGCTTCCATACGGTCGAGTGTCTTGGTAAGGCCGGGTTGCTTCATCAGCGCCATGGCAGCAAGTTCACCGACCGACAAGCCTTCCACATCGGTAAGACAGGCAAGCACGCGCCACTCCGGCACGGTCAGGTCCCAGTCCTTCAGGCGCGCGTGAAATTCGCTTGAGACGTTGAAGCTCGCGCGCGCCAGCAGATAGGGCAGGTAGTTGCGCGCAAAACTGTCGCTGGCGAGCGGCGGCGGCTGCCGCTGGCCCTTGTCGATACGGCGCATCTGGCCGGAATGAAACACCAGCGGATCGTGATTGCGCTCGACAAAGCGAACCACTTCGCCGACCAGGATGGTGTGATCGCCGCCGGCATAGCGCGCCCATGTCTTGCATTCGAAGATCGGTGCGAGGCCGTCGATCAGTGGCGCTCCGGTGATGCCGGGGCGGTGGTCGATGTCGGCGAATTTGTCGGAGCCGCGGCGGCCGAAGCGCATCGCCAGTTCGCCGTGATCAGCGCCGAGAAAATGGATCGCGAATGCGTCGGCTGCGACAAACGAACCGTGACTCGGCGACGACTGGGCCACACTCCACAGCACCAGCGGTGGATCGAGCGATACCGATGAAAACGAATTCGCGGTCATGCCGACCGGGTGGTCGCCGGCTTGCGCCGTGACGACGGTGACGCCGGTGGGGAACTGGCCGAGTGCTTGACGGAACGTCGCCGGGTTGATTGGCTGCGCAGCATCGGGCGATGCGGAAAGAGGCAATGCGGAGGGCGTCTGGTCCTGCGCCGGTCTGTCTGTCGCCATCTCGGTTCGCCGCTCCGGATACGCGCAACTGCCTTCAAAACAAGCGTCGCGCCGTCCTTTTAGTCTTAAAAATATTCCTTTTCATATAACACATGCGCGCCTATCATCCAACGATAATCGCTAAACTTGATGGAGAGGCAACATGCTGGCGGATCGCATCGAAGCGAAATGGATCGACGCATTCTGCGAGATTTTCGAACGCTGCGCAGTCAAGCCGGGCGACACTGCCGCGATCCTCTCCGAGACGCAATCGCGCGCGCTGAATGTGCACATTGCAGAATTGGCATTGCTGCGGATGGGCGCGCGGCCGTTTCATGTGGTGGTGCCGACTGCGCGTAACAAGCAGGTGGTGCCGATCCGCTCCACCGGCGCATCGGAAGCGATCCAGCAACTCGGCCCGGTGGTCTCGGCGCTGCAGCAGGCGGGCTTTGTGGTGGATTGCACCATCGAAGGCCTGATGCACGCAAAGGAGACGCCGGAGATTCTGAAGGCCGGCGCGCGCATTCTCGTCATCTCCAACGAGCATCCCGAAGCGCTCGAGCGCATGGTGCCGGATTCGGCGCTGGAGAAGCGCGTGCGCGCGGCCGCGAAGATGTTGCGCGGGACCAAGCATATGAAGGTGACGTCGAAAGCCGGCACCGATCTCGACGTGAACATGGAAGGCGCCGCGACCGTCGGCGTGTGGGGCTGGACCGACAAGCCGGGTACGCTCGCCCACTGGCCCGGCGGGATCGTTGTGAGTTTCCCGAAGAGCAAGACCATCAACGGCACCGTGGTGATGGATGCCGGCGACATCAATCTCACCTTCAAGCGCTACCTCACTTCACCGGTGAAGATGCTGTTCAAGGACGACTATCTCACCGAGTTGTCGGGCGAGGGCGCCGATGCCGAGATGATGAAGCGCTATCTCGCCGCCTGGGGAGACCGCGAAGCCTATGCAGTCTCGCATGTCGGTTGGGGCATGAATCCGAACGCGCGCTACGAGGCGCTGCAGATGTATGACCAACGCGACACCAACGGCACGGAAATCCGGGCCGTGGCCGGCAACTTCCTGTTCTCCACCGGTGCCAATGAATTCGCCGGACGTTACACGGCCGGGCATTTCGATCTCCCCATCTTCAACACCACGATCACGCTAGACAGCGTCGATGTCATCAAGGATGGCGTGGTGCAGGACGTGTTCGGATAGGGCTCTCTTTGCACCTCTCCCGGTGGGGAGAGGTAAAGCGGCTGCTGGGATCATGTCCGCGGCTTCTCGGGCCCGTCATAGGCGATACCTCTGATCACGGCGGCATCGCCGAATTTTTTCTTCAGCGCATCCATTGCGCGCTCGGCATGGGCCGAGCGGCTGTCGAGCATGTTCTCGTCGCCGGCCTCGATACCCGGCCGCAACGCGCTGACGCCGGTGCCGATCAGGCGGAAGGATGTGCCATCGATCTCCTTCGCCAGCATGTCGCGGCCGATATCGAAGATTCGCTTGGCCAATTGCGTCGGCGACTGGATCGATTGCGAGCGCGTGCGCTGGCGGAAGTCGGCGGTCTTCAACTTCAGCGTAATGGTGGTGCCGGAGAGTTCGCTGCTCTTGAGCCGCGATGAAACCTTCTCCGACAGCCGCCACAGGATCTTCTCAAGCGTGGCGAGATCGCGGATGTCCTCGTTGAACGTGGTTTCGTTGGAAATCGTCTTGGCGCCGCGATCGGCAACGACGAGGCGGTCGTCGATGCCCCGGGCGAGGCGCCACAGCCGGCGTCCTTCGCCGCCCAGCTGTTTCATCAAATCGTTCTCGTCGGCGCGCTGCAGGTCGCTGATTTTGCGGAATCCACGCTGCGACAGGCGGTCTGCGGTGGCAGGCCCAACGCCGAAAATGAAGCAAACCGGGCGATCTGCCAACAGTGCCACGGCGTCCGCCTGATCGAGCACCGCAAAGCCGCGCGGTTTGTCGAGATCGCTGGCGATTTTGGCGAGGAACTTGTTCACGGACAGTCCGACCGACACGCTGATGCCAATGTCGCGCTCCACATCGGCCGCGAATTTCGCCAGCACTTTGGCCGGGATCATGCCATGGACGCGCTGGGTGCCGGAGAGATCGAGAAAGGCTTCGTCGATCGACAGCGGCTCGACCAGCGGCGTCAGCGCCTGCATCGCCGTGCGGACCTCGCGGCCGACGCGAACATATTTGGCCATGTCGGGCTTGATCACCCGGGCCTCGGGGCAGAGGTCGAGCGCCTTGAACATCGGCATTGCCGAGCGCACGCCGTAAGTCCGCGCGATGTAGCAGGCGGCCGACACCACGCCGCGCTTGCCGCCGCCGATGATGACGGGATGGTCCTGCAGTTCGGGATTGTCGCGTTTTTCGACCGTCGCGTAAAACGCATCGCAGTCGATATGCGCCAGGGTCAGTGACGGCAGCGCGTGGTGACGGACCAGCCGCGGCGAACCGCAGGCGGTACAGCGCTTGGCGCGGGCGTCTAGGTCGGCAAGGCAATCCCGGCAGAAGCAACGCGGTCCGCTCGCATCTGTCGGGCGTTCGGTCACGAGAAGTCGGTGCCGGCGTGCGGATCGCCCAGTGCCTGGCGGGCGGCGGCCACTGCGCTTGCGGGCAGCTGCGACGCGGTCGCAAAGGCCTGCACGGTCTCGTCGTCGCGCAGGACGAAATCCAGCACGCTGACCAGGAACTGCGGGTCTTTCGCAGCCGACCGCAGGGTCTCCGGTCCGATTCCGCTCTCGGACAGAAACAAACCAAGCCGCTCGGGCTCGCCAGCCACGAAGGAAAGCGCCTGAATCGCAACGATTTCAGCGACTTCGCTGGGGTGTCGCGTCTCTTTTTTGATCACGCGCGTTTGCCTTTCCGTAACTTATCGTCTCTAGTTTGAGTCATCATGCCCGAGTCATCCAAGTGATTCCAGTAATTGGGGTTTTTGGAGGAGGCGGGGTCCCGCGGCAGCATCGATCTGCCAGCGCGGTGCAAGCTCAGAGAAACCGGTAATGCCAGGATTGGAGGACGGGATGGCCAAGACCGTCCTGATCGTGGAGGATAACGAACTCAACATGAAGTTGTTTCGTGACCTGCTAGAAGCCCATGGCTATCAGACGGTGGGCACGAGCAATGGCTATGAGGCGCTCGACCTTGTGCGTTCGCTGCGTCCCGATCTGATCCTCATGGATATTCAACTGCCGCAGGTGTCCGGTCTTGAAGTGACGGGCTGGATCAAGAAGGATCCGGCCATTGCCATGATCCCTGTTGTCGCGGTCACGGCTTTCGCCATGAAAGGCGACGAAGAACGCATTCGCGAGGGCGGCTGCGAAGCATATCTATCGAAACCTATTTCGGTCGGCAAATTCATCGAAACCGTCCGTCGATTTATCGGTTAGGGAGTTTTCCATGTCAGCGCGTATTCTCGTCGTCGATGACATCCCCGCCAACGTGAAACTGCTCGAAGCACGTCTGTCCGCCGAATATTTCGACGTGATCACTGCGTCGAACGGTGCCCAGGCGCTGGAGATCTGCGCGCGCTCGGAATGCGATCTGATTCTGCTCGACGTGATGATGCCGGACATGGACGGGTTCGAGGTCTGCCGTCGCCTGAAGGCTGATCCCAAGACTCATTTTATTCCGGTGGTGATGGTCACGGCACTGGATTCGCCGTCGGATCGCGTGCGCGGGCTGGAAGCCGGTGCCGACGATTTCCTCACCAAGCCGGTTGCGGATGCCGTGCTGGTGGCGCGCGTGCGTTCGCTGACGCGTTTGAAGATGATGACCGACGAATTGCGCATGCGCGCCGTCACCTCGCTGGAGATCGGCATTCAGGCGCCGGAGCGCGGCGCCGTGGCCGATGACGGCATCGGCGGCCGGATCCTGCTGGTCGATGACCGGCCGTCGTCCTATGAACGCCTCGCGC
>JAPLPC010000396.1 GCA_026400425.1 Hyphomicrobiales bacterium
GTTCGACGCCCTCGATCCACCCCACGGTGAGGCCGAGATAGCCGCCCAATGTCGCGCGCATGCCGGTACCCGACGGTGTCCAGCCGAACACGTTGCCTTCATATGGAAAGTCCTTGCCGATGGCGGTCGGCGGCAGCGTCACCTTCAGCTCCGGCACGGCCGCGATCACGGCCGTCACGAACGTATTGGAGTTCGGCCCCGGCCAGGCGCGGTAGTCGCCATAGGCCCGCCAGGAATAGCTCGCGATGGCTGCCTTCACCTTCGGGATCATGGCCTCCGCCGCATCGCCGTCCGCCGCAGCAATCGCAATCGGCTCGTCGCCGAACCAGCGGCCGTCGGCGGCAAAGCCGTTGAGCCGGATTGGATCGCCCCAGGCGGTATAATCATAGCGCGTATAACGCGCGGCGCCTTTTTCCTTGAAGACGATCCAGCTATGGACCGCGAAAATGCCGCGCCACCGCACCGTGCGCGCGGCGAATACCCGGACCAGAGCTTCTGGATTCTCCGCGGCCGGCGGCAACAGGCCGGCGCTGGATCGATCCGCGCTCTGCCAGTTCACCGATCGGTTACCCGCATAGTATTTTGCAGCCGACACGCCGATCGGCACCACCAGCAAAGCCAACAGAATGAGCACGACTTTTTTCACCAAATGGTCCGGAGCTGGCGGCGGGCCGAGAGCGAGGAAGAAGCGAAACTGGATATGGGGTCTCGGCGGCGCTTCGCCATCTTGTCCGCGACCAAAAGTAAGACCGCGCTATCCACGCTATCCACAGGAACGCCACGCAACCGGACGGGTTGTTGCCACGATCGCGATACGGAGTGCGCACATGATCGCACATGATCAAAGCCGGAGACCGGAAATGATGCCCGATCCAATCGAAAGCGACATCGACCACATCGTATCGACCTGCAACGGCGATCTGCGCGGTGCCGTGCGGGCCCTGCTCCTGGTCAACGAGCAACTCGAGACGGAGCTGCAGCAACTCTATGCAGCTTCGGTCCGCGGCGGAGCGATTCGACCGGGAACCGGCGCGGTTCATTGAGCATCGCCGACGCCGACAGCGTTTGCGTGACGATCAGGCCCGACGCTTAGCCTGTTCGGTCGCGACCGCCGCGTCGTCGTCACGATCATCGTCCGCCGGTGGCGGGAGCTGCATGACGACGGTCTGCTTGGTCGCCGACGCGACAATGATCCCCTCCTCCTGCAGACGCATCTTCATGCGGCGATTGAATTCACGCTGCACACTCCAGCGCCCGGAATCCGTGCAGCGGATCTGGCCGACCAGGGTGACCATCGCGCCATCCACCTTATCGACGCCCCACAATTCGAGATCGCCGCGCATCAACGGCCGGTAGGCATCCTCCTTGCGCATCTCGATAGCGATCTCCTTGAGGATGTCGCCGACGCGATCGGTGTCTTCCTCGTAACCGACGCTCACCGAGACCGACGCATTGCCGGCGCCGCGGCTCGAATTCGTAATGGTCGTGACGGCGCTGAAGGGGATGATGTGGACCGAGCCATCCCCGGCGCGAAGACGGATGGTGCGGATCGACAGGTTCTCGACGACACCGCTCAGCCCCGACACGGCGACGGTGTCACCCACCTGCACCGTGCTCTCCAGAAGTAGAAACAATCCGGTGATGACGTCCTGCACCAGCTTCTGCGAGCCAAAGCCGATGGCGACGCCGAGAATGCCGGCGCCGGCCAGCAGCGGCGCGACATTGATGCCGATCTCGCTCAGCACGGTAAGCGCGATCACCGCAATGATCAGGCCGAGCAGTGTCGTGCGCAGCATCGGCTGGAACGTGCGCAGGCGCGCCGCGCGGGCGAAGTGACCGTCGCGCGTGAGCCCGGCCAATTGACGTTCCATCAGCGCATTGCTGCCTTCCCAAACAGCTGCCGCGACGATTCCGGCGATCGCGACGGTGACCACCGCCGAGACGACGCGGCTGCCGACCTGGCCGCCATAGAACCAGAACAAGGCATTGACGCCCCAGACCTCCAGCAGCGCGACCGCACCAATCACGGCAACGAGCGTCGCAACCACTTTGCGCAACAACGGCAGGTACCGGTTGGCCCGCGTCTCCAGTCCTGGAAAGCGCTTCAACACCTCGGGCCTGATGCGGAAGCCGCGATCGATCAGGCTGAGCGCCATGATTGAAACCAGACGCACGATCAAGACGACGACCACCGTGCTGACGATGTATTGCAACAATAGCCCGTAGCCGTTGCGGATACTGAGGGCCCAGATGCCCCATGCGGCCATCACGATGACGATACCGAACACATGCCACAGGCTGGCGAAGCGATTGCGCAAGGTGTTCAGAAAACCGGTCGCGCCGATCGGCCCGCGCAAAGCATCCGCAACAGGCTTGCGACACTGCAGGATGATGACCACCACCAGCAGATGCACGACCAGCATCGTCAGCTTGATCAGTGCAAAGTGAGCGGAGCGATACAGACCCATCATCAGCGCGACATTGGCGATGGCAATGCCGCTGGCACCGACGCCGACAATGCGGCGGGTCCAGATTTCGAGATAGGCCGCCGTTTCCTCCTTGACCCGGAACAAAGCGAGGGGTCCGAACAATGCACGCATGGCGCAGATGGACAGTCGGGCAACCACGTAAGCGTTGACGATGGCGAGGATAGCAAGCCGGGTGACCCCGGCATCACCGATCTGGGTGCCGAGCAGCAACGAGACCGCACCGGTAAAGATGACGATGGGCAGCAATTCGAGCAGCAGCCGGCCGATCACATAAGGTAGCCGCAGCAGCGACTGCCAAACCCGCGCCAGGCTGCGCCGACGCTCGGTGAGACCGGGCGACTCGGTGACATCGGCGATCGACGACGGCGGATCGATGCCGGCGACGATGGCGGCCGGCGCACGTGCGACAAACGGTATGCGCGCTTCCAATGCGGCTTGCGGCCGGCGCAGCAGCCAGACTGTGAGCCACTCGGCGGCGAGCGCTCCACCGAAAACGACGACGAGCTTCCAAGCGATATCGAATAGCAGGCGATAGGTCTCGGGATTGTTGGCCGTGTTCCTCAGCCAGTGCACCAGCGCCGGAAATCGGGTGACCGACTTCACCGCCATTTCCACTTCGTGCGAAATGTCGCCAAGTTGATCGGCGATCGTCACCAGCAACTGGGCGCCGAGACTATTGGCAACGAGTGGAATGGCTGGCTTTTTTTCGGGCTCGGCCGGCGCCGCTTGCGCAATCGCCTGCAATGTATCGATCATCTCCTTGCGCTTGGCATCGTTCTGCAGCGTCTCGAGCGCAGCCTTAGCCTGCTCGGGTGTCAAAGCCGGCGCTGCAGCGGGGGGCGGCGCGGCCGTCTGTGCCGATGCAGGCACGCTCACGGGCGCAGCCAGCAGAAGGCATAGCAGTGCAAAAAACGGGAAAGATGGCTTGGCCAAAACGAGCCCCTTCGCGATGACGGGAAGCGCCCTATTCGCCTATGTCATGTGTCGGAAGTTTGGTTCCCGAAGCCCGATCGCGCAAAAAAACAGCGCGGACACGGGCCAAAAGCCAAGGAAAAACACGGGCAGAAGCCAAGTCCGAAGCCGGTCAGATGTCGCGGCCTTCGACCTTTTCGGTCAGGGACTTCACCAGCTCCGGTACCTTTTCAAGGTGCGGGTTGACGGCCAGCGCCTTGCTATAGGCTGCCAGAGCGCGCTTGTCGTCGCCGAGCTCCTGCATGATCATGCCTAGACCGGCCAGCGCACCGAAATGCCGGGGCTCGCGCGCCAGAACTTGCTCGAGATCCTCCAGCGCGTGGGTGTAGTCGTTCTGCAGGTAATACAGCGTCGCACGCCGATTCCAGCCCTCGATGTAATCGGGCTTCAACTTGATGACGGCGCTCAGCAATTTGACGGAGACATCGACCTGCTTGGCGTCCAGCGCGGTCTTGGCGCGGGTCATCAGGAGGGCGGCGGTGTCACTCTTGGTCTGCGACCACTGCGCCCAGATTCGGCCTTCGACGTGTTTGGCGCTGGCTTCATCCGGCGCCGCCTTCAATGCACCGAACAGAAAATCCAGCCCGCGGATCTTATCCGCACCGATTTTCGGCAGCTTTTCAGGGGCTTGCGGGATCGCTTTCGGGGCGCCCGGCTGTACCGACTTTGGGTCTTTGACCTGCGCGAATGCAGGAGCGGCCGCCAATGAAGCAGCGAGCAAAACGCCCAAACCCAAGGACCGAACATGCGCTATCATGTGATCAGTCTAGACACGAAAAAACGCGCTGCAAAGCGGCAGCGCGTCAAACACCTGTGATCGCAGGACGCCGGCCGGAAGATCCCCGGCACGACAGTCGCTTAACCCTGGCGGGCCTTGAAGCGGCGCTGGGTCTTGTTGATCACGTAAACGCGGCCCTTGCGGCGAACCAGACGGTTGTCGCGATGACGCGCGCGCAGCGATTTCAAAGAGTTACGGACTTTCATCGGTCAATCCTGAGTGCTTGCGATCGTGACTTCCAATGCCATGCGTTGCAGGCGGAAATCAGCGAAAAATGAGTTCGAACCCGCCGGCGGCAAGCCGCCCGGGACCCGCGGTTTCTAGCCACCGGCACCCCTACTGTCAATCCGATCAGGCCCGATCGTGGCCGTTCGGACGACATTTACGCGCCTGAGCAGACGCTGCGCGCCCGGTTCCGTACGACATCCCCGGCGTCATTCGAGCGGCACGTTCGCGACCTTCACGACGCCACCCCATTTGGTGATTTCGGCAGCCACGAACGCGGAAAAATCGGCCCCCGTTCGCTTGCCGGGCTCGACGCCTTGCGTGGCGAACTTTTCCCGGGTCGCCGGCGCTGCGAGGATCGCATATACATGCCGAACCAGGACGTTGCCTCGAAGCCGGTCACGCCGGCCTCATTGAGGGTCGGCACATCGGGCAGCGACGCCGCGCGCTGCAGGCTGGTGACGGCAAGCACGCGGATGTTGCCGGCCTGCGCTGCAGGCAGCACTGTCGGCAGCGTGTCGAACATGATCGGGATATGACCACCGATCAGATCGTTCATCGCAGGTGCTGCACCCTTATAGGGAATGTGCTCGAGGCCGATACCGGCCATCTGCTTGAACAATTCGCCGGACAGATGATTGGCACCGCCGATGCCGGACGAGCCGAACGACAGTTTGCCCGGCTGCTGCTTGGCCATCGCAATCAATTCGGCCACCGTCCTGGCCGGAAAATCCTTGGCAACGCACAAAGCATTCGGCGCGGTCGCGATCACGGCGATCGGCGAGAAATCCTTCTGCGTGTCGTAAGGCAGGCTCTTGCGCAGGCTGGGATTGATCACGTGATGCGTCGCCGTGATCAGCAGTACGCTGCCATCGGCCGGCGATTTCGCCACCGCTTCCGAGCCGATGGTGCCCGATGCACCCGGGCGGTTTTCGACGATCGCGGTTACGCCGAGCTTTTCGCCGAGATATTGCGCGACGAAACGCGCAAGGATGTCGGTGGTGCCACCGGCCGGAAACGGCACGATGATCCTGATTTGATTGCCGGGAATGCTCTGCGCCTGCGCAGGCGATATGAGACTGGTCAGGCTTATGCAGGTCACGGCCGCGACGGCCATCAAGAATCGGGCAAGCGATGTCATCGTGTCCCCCAGAATGTTCTTGTTGTCGAATGACGTGCGAGCCACCTCGCACGTCATGGCGTCGTATGGACGATCAGCGGGCCGTCATGCCGCGATCGGAAACTCGACCATGGCCTCGCCGGTCGCCACCTTTTCGTCGTTCTGGTTCTTGACCAGCACATCGATCAGCACCCAGCGCGATTTCTGCGTCACCTGCTTGGCCTTGATGATGCCGACCGGCCGGATCGTATCGCCCGGCTTGACCGGCTTGACCCAGCGCGTCTCCAGACGACGATGGATCGCGCCGGCGGGATAGGCCCAATCGGTGAGCATGCGGGTGATGAGCCCGAAATTGTTCATGCCGTGCATGATGATGCCGCCGAAATTGGTCTTGCCGAACGAGTTCTTCATGTAGTCGTCGTCGAGATGCAGCGGATTGTAGTCGAGCGATCCATCGCAGAACAAGCGGATCGACTCGCGCGACACGGCGAAATCGGGGCCATCGATGGTATCGCCGGCGTTCAAAGTCTCGAAATTCGTGGTCATGATGATCTCCCTGTCGCTTTACATCGGACGGATGGTCTGGCCGCGGCCGGAGCAGATGACGTCGCCGTGCTGGTTGAAGAACACGTTGTCATGCACGACGAACAAACGCTCACGCTTGATGAACTTGTCGAGTGCACGGGCCTGCAGCGTGATGGTGTCCCCCGGCCGCGCCGGGATGTTGTAGCTCCAGCTCTGGCCGGCATTCACGGTGCCGGGCGTGCGCATCCAGTCGTCCGTCGGCGTGCAGGAGAACATCAGCAGGATGTGGATCGACGGCGGCGCGATCAGCCCTTTGTAGGGCGACGCCTTTGCATAGGCTTCATCGAAATAGAGCGGATGGTCTTCGCCGACCGAACGACAATAGAGCTGAATGGCTTCTTTGGTCAGGAGATAGGGCAGCGTCTTGCGCGGCACGCCCGGGATGATCTCATCCCAAACTTTCCGGACATTGGCGTCCTTCCAGAAATCGGTCTCAAAGCCCTGCGCTTGCATCATCCAAACATCTCCCTTACGTTCATCAGGCGAACTTCTTATTCACTCTGCGAACTAGTTTACGCACATTCGACCAGCCCGCAAGCTGGTCTTTCTGGAAGGGCTCGAGTTGGCGAAAGACAGTGACGGGTTTGTCCGCGCGATTGCGCGCGGCTTTGCGACGGTCGAAGCGCTGGGCAAGGCGCCCGGGCGGCATACGTTGTCGGAAGTCGCGGCCATTGCCGGCCTCAGCCGGGCAACAGCGCGCCGCATGCTGGCGACGTTGGTTGTGATGAAATATTGCGAGGCCGACGGGCGCTATTTCAGCCTGCGGCCACGGGCGCTCGGGCTCGGCCTGTCCTATCTCAACGCGCTGCCCTATTGGGGCTATGCGCAGCGCGCGCTGGAAGAGCTGCGCAACGAAACCGGCGAATCCTGTGCGCTTGCGGTGCTCGACGAAACCGAGATCGTCTACGCCTTGCGGCTTCCGGCGCGCCGTATCCTATCCGCCAATCTCGCGGTGGGAAGCCGGCTGCCCGCGCATGTGGTGTCGCTCGGCCGCGTGTTACTCGCCGCTTTGCCCGCCGGCAAACGCGCGGAGTATCTCGCGACCACCCCGTTCGAGCCGATCACGGCACGCACCGTCACCGACCCCGCCGAACTGGCGCGCGCGCTCGATCGCGTCGAGCAGGACGGCTATGGCTGGATCGACGGCGAACTCGATCCGGCGATCTGCGGCATCGCCGTGCCGGTCCGCGACCATGCCGGCCGCGTCGTCGCAGCCATCAGCATCAACACGATTTCGGGCACGCTGAGCGAAGCAGAAGCCAAGGAGAAGTATCTCGTGCCGCTGCGCCGGACAGCGCAGGACATCCGCACGCAGGCGTCGGCGGGGTGAGCGGCCGAGTGCGTTTGGCGAAATCCAGCAACAAAGGCTTATTCCTTACCCGACGCTCGCTCTGGCGGCCAATTTCGCCCTTGGCAATACTACGGGAAACCCGTAGCATGTCTAATGCACGCGGTCATCCAAACGCCGACGTTTCTAGCCGATGCCAAGGCGGCCGGTTTGCTGGATGACGAGCGCGAGGCCATGGTTTTGGAAATTTCTAAGAACCCGCTTGGCGGCGATGTCATCGAAGGGACCGGCGGTGCGTGCAAGATGCGATTTGCGGGCAGAGGAAAAGGTAAGAGTGGTGGCTATCGAACCGTCCATTACTTTGCAGGTGACGGCGTCCCTGTCCTGCTCCTTGCTCTTATCAACAAGGGAGAAAGCGAGAACCTGAGCAAAGCGGAGCGCAACGAATTGAAGCGCTCGCTGGCAGGTTATGCGGACGATTATCGGAAAGGCGTCGAAGCCAAAATGGCCGGCACCTGAGGTCTAAAAGGTCAAAACCATGAGCAGCCTCGGAAAACG
>JAPLPC010000094.1:0-2039 GCA_026400425.1 Hyphomicrobiales bacterium
TGGATCTCAGGTGAAACTGTTGCGGCTTATCTAGGCCATTTCACCCGTTCCGACAGAGCACCCAGGGAAACGATAGGTTTCAAAACGCGAGCGATCACTATCACGGGCCGCAATCAGCCGGTGCACCGATGGCCGCGCCGCGCAGCCGGGCGCCCGGACCCATCCGGCCCGCCGCCGTCAGCGGAGCGCAGCCGCTTCGGCCTCGCGCTGCCGCTTCCGGGTCTCGCGCATGCTGGGGAGATGGATGCCCAGCCGGCTGGCCTGACGTCGCACCGCCTGTACGTTGCGTCGGAGCGCCGCCGCACAGGCCATGGGCGAAGCGCCGGCCTCGGCCATGGTGCGCAAACGCGCGATATCGGCTTCGGTCCAAGGTTTGATCAATGGCATCATAGGTGTGGCTCGGTTCGAAGACGGGTCTGCTCGCAATGGCGCAGATAGGCTGAAATGGCGCGGTTCGACAGCATCAGGCGGCTCACCGTGCCTTGCTCGATCTGATAGGCGACGTGGCGCCCGACATAACCGAACGCGTCATGGGCGCTGCAAGTGCCCGATTGTTCGAGATAAGCGAGCGCGATCTTCACCGCTTCCTCGTGAAGTGCATCCGCAGACACGGTCAGGCTGCCAACTCCTTGCGCACGGCCGCCGCAGAATTGCCGACCTTGTCGATGAACGATTGCAACTTCGCTCGATCGATATTCAATTGCCGCGTCCAGTATTTGACCTCATGCGCTTCGTGCATGTTGATTTTGCTGCGGTCGGGCTGGCCGCGGTTGGCAAGATTGTCCATAGCGTCTCCACCTGTTGGCAGTAACTGGTTACGGCAAGCCAACGTGGTTTTGCTGCAGTTGTTCCGGCAGCCCGGCACCGCCGGACTGCCGTGTGATGTCACAGATCGGCTTCGGCCGCGACATTGATGACAGACTTCGCGAGCGTGGAGAGAGCTGCGTCCGTTGCCTTCTCCTCTTTCAGCGTCGCTTCGAGCAGCGATGCAGCATCGCGCATGCCAAGCTCCTTGGCCCATGTCGCCAGCGTGCCATAGCGGGAGATTTCGTAATGCTCCACGGCCTGTGCGGCAGCCGCGAGTCCGGCATCGAGCGCGGGCATGCCTTTGTATTCGGACATGATCTCGGCGCCTTCTGCGGTGATGCCCATGATGGCATCGCACTTCTTGGCGCTGGGCTTCTTGCCGAGAATCTTGAACACGCTTTCAAGGCGCTTGATCTGGCCCGCCGTTTCCTTCTGATGCTTGAGGAAGGCCGCCTTCAATTGCTTCGACTGCGCCGCCTTGGCCATCTTCGGCAGGGTGGCGAGTATCTTCTTCTCGGCGAAGTACACATCCTTGAGCGTGTCGTGAAATAAATCGGCGAGAAGTTTGGGTTTCTTTGCCATGGGTTCCTCCGGGTATGACCAGCGATAAGCACCCTTGGCGGGTAAGGTTCCCCGGATCACACCCGAACGCGCGGCGCGCCGATGTCGATAACGCCGCACGCGCTGATTTTTGACCGACGCGCCCCCTACGCCAGTCAGCCTTCCTTGAAGCCATATTCCGGCACGTTGCCCGAGGCGCCGTAATATTTGTAGGGCAGGAATTTGCCGGACATGGTGATCTGTACGCGGTCGCCCTTCGGATTGGTGACGCGCTGCATCGCCATGTCGAAGTCGATCGCCGACATGATGCCGTCTCCGAATTCTTCCTCGATCAGCGCCTTCCAGGCCGGGCCGTTGACCATCACCATTTCATAGAAGCGATAGATCAAGGGATCCTGCGGCGGCATCTGCACGGTCTCGGCGCGCATCGGGATCTCGTTCAGCATCGCGGTTTCCGACTTGCTGAGGCCGAACAGCTCGCCGGCATTGGCCGCCTGCGGCTTGGTCAGCTTCATGTTGCCGAGGATGGCCCCGACGATCATCACCTCGGACATGCCGCCGATCTGCTCGCAGATATATTTCCAGGTCCATTCCTTCTCGCGCTTGATGTCGAGCAGTTTTTCGGTGAGGTCGGATCGCAGCATGGTGTTTCTCCTTGGTCGTCGAGCGAG
>JAPLPC010000094.1:2069-5159 GCA_026400425.1 Hyphomicrobiales bacterium
GGCGGGTGAAATCAGCGCGTGGCGCTGGCGAGAGACGGCATCACCGATGCTCCGGTGACGACCGCCTCGGTGAATGCGGGCCGCACCACCGGCACGTTGCGCGGATCGTGGTTCGGCGTGATCGACGTAAAGGTCTTGCTGCGCGTCACCAGGAAATCGATGATGTGATTGCGCAGCGCGTAATATTGCGGGTGCTTGTGCAGATCGATGCGCGAGCGATCTTTCGGCAGCGGGTTCTCGACGATCTCCGCCAGCACGGCGCCGGGGCCGTTGGTCATCAGGAAAATCTTGTCGGCGAGATACATCGCCTCGTCGACGTCATGGGTGATCATGAACGTGGTCTGCCCTGTCTCCAGCGTGACACGCCTCACCTCGTCCTGCAGCGTGCCGCGTGTGAGCGCGTCCAGCGCTGAGAACGGCTCGTCCATCAGCATGATCTTCGGCGTGATCGACAGCGCCCGCGCGATGCCGACGCGTTGCTTCATACCGCCGGAGAGTTCGGACGGTCGCTTGTGCTCGCTGCCGGTCAGGCCGACCTTGTCGATATAGATCTGCGCATGGGCGCGCACTTTGGCATTGTCCCACTTGCGCCATTTCGACGACACCGCATAGGCGATGTTGCCCATCACGGTCATCCACGGCAGCAGCGCGTGGCTCTGGAAGATCACCGCGCGGTCGAGGCTCGTGCCAGAGATCGCCTGGCCATCAACGATGACGGTGCCGTCCGAAGGCTCGTCGAGCCCGGCCAGGATATTTAGCACCGTGGTCTTGCCGCAGCCCGAATGGCCGATGATGCAACCGAATTCACCGGACGGCATCGACAGCCACAGATCCTCGAAGGTCGTGGTCGTGCCACCGGACGGCTGCGGGTAGCGCTTCGCGATGCCTTCGATGGAGATGAATTTGTTCGAGCTCATCCCCATCACTCCGGAAACGTAACCATGCGGGTGAAGCGCGCCAGGATCTGGTCGAGCAGCATGCCGACCAAACCGATCATCAGGATTGCGATGATCACATTGGTGATCGACAGATTATTCCATTCGTTCCAGACGAAGTAACCAATGCCGGTGCCGCCGACCAGCATCTCTGCGGCGACGATGACCAGCCAGGCGATGCCGATGGAGATGCGCATGCCGGTGAGGATGGTCGGTGCTGCCGCCGGCAGGATCACTGTGAAGGCGCGCCGGAAGGTGCCGACCTCCAGCGTGCGCGCGACATTGATCCACTCCTTGCGCACGGCGGCGACGCCGAAGGCGGTGTTGAGCAGCATCGGCCACACCGAGCAGATGAAGATCACGAAGATTGCAGAAAGTGATGAGTCCTTGATGGTGTAGAGCGCGAGCGGCATCCAGGCCAGCGGCGAAATCGGCTTCAGCACCTGGATGAACGGATCCAGCGCCTTGTTCATCAAGGGCGACATGCCGATCAGAAAACCGAGCGGGATCGCGACGATGACGGCGATGAGATATCCGAGCCCGACGCGGCCGACCGAATAGCCGAGCTGGATGCCGAGCCCCTTGTCGTTCGGCCCGTTGTCATAGAACGGCTGCTTCAGATGCTCCCATAATTTGGCGCCGACATCGAGCGGCCCGGGCATCGCGGATTTGCCGGTGTTGGCGGTGAGGCCCATCAGCTTGGCATATTCCGGCGACATGGTCGCCGCCGTGCCGGTGCTACGTGTCGCCAGATGCCACACGCCGATGAAAGCGAGGAAGATCGCGATGGAGACGACAGCGGCGCGGACGCGAAGGGATGTGATCATGGACTTTCTTTCTTCTCCCTCTCCCGCTTTTGCGGGGGAGGGTCGGGGTGGGGGCAGCCACGGATGAAGGAGCTTGGCTTGTGGCTGCCCCCACCCGGCGCTGCGCGCCACCCTCCCCCGCCTGGCGAAGCTTTGCTTCGCGCGGCGGGAGAGGGAAACAGATCACGTCGCCTTCTTGATCTTGAAGCTCGCAAGATACTCCTTCGGCTTCTCCGGATCGAAGCTCTTGCCCATCACGGTGAACGACTTGTAGGCGCTGGTCGGCGGGGTCTGGCCCATCTCCTTCATCACCTTGGCGGTGTCGGTGGCGAGGAACACCTGCTCGGCGACCGCCTTGTAGTCGACGTCGCCCTTGATCTGTCCCCAGCGCTGCATCTGGGTCATCATCCAGACTGCAAAGCTCTGCCACGGGAACGGATCGAAATCGACACGCTTCGGATCTGACTTGATGCCGCCGAGTCCGTCGGCATAGGTGCCGGTCAGCACCTGCTCCAGCACAATCGGCGGCGCGTTGAGATAGGCCGCCGGCGCGATGGCTTCGGCGATCGACTTGCGGTTCTCCGCTTTCGAGGCATAGGCGGTGGCGTCGACGATGGCGCGCGTCAGTGCGGCGAACGAATTCGGCGCCGTGGTGATGAATTCGCGCGAGGCTGCGAACGAACAGCAGGGATGACCGTCCCAGATTTCCTTCGACAGGATATGCATGAAGCCGACGCCGTCATAGATCGCGCGCTGGCAGATGTTGTCGGGCGCGAGAAAGCCGTCGATATTGTCGGCGCGCAGATTGGCCACCATCTCCGGCGGCGGCACCGAGCGGATCTGGATGTCGGTGTCGGGATCGATGCCGTGCTCGGCGAGATAGTAGCGCAGCAGATAGTTGTGCATCGAATAGTCGAACGGCACAGCGAGCTTGAAGCCCTTCCAGTCCTTCGGGTCGCGCTTGTCCTTGTGCTTGGTAGCGAGCGTGATGCCCTGCCCGTTGATGTTCTCAATCGCCGGCACGGTGAACGGAATCGGCTGCGATCCCAGCCCCAGCGAAATCGCGATCGGCATCGGCGCCAGCATATGGGCTGCGTCGTATTCCTTGTTGATGGTCTTGTCGCGAATGACGGCCCAGCCGGCGGTCTTCACCACCTCGACGTTGAGGCCCTGCTTTTTGTAGAAGCCGAGCGGATCCGCCATGATGATCGGCGTCGCGCAGGTGATCGGAATGAAGCCGACCTTGAGGTCGGTCTTTTCCAGTTTGCCGGCGCCCTGCGCGAATACTTCGGTCGCCGTCTTGATCGGAAAAAACTGCGACAGCGCCGCCAGCGCGCCGGACACGCCGC
>JAPLPC010000470.1:0-10152 GCA_026400425.1 Hyphomicrobiales bacterium
GCTTCCAGCCCAACACCTATGCCGTCCGCCCGCCGGGTGTGTTTCACGGCCCGTTCAAGTCGGTCGGCGGCTGCGTGCTGATGGAGATTCACTATTTCGATCCAGCCTGAGATCGCGCCGCGACGTCTGATCGTCGCCATTACCGGAGCGTCGGGCGCCATTTTCGGGGTCCGGCTGCTGCGGCTGTTGCGCGCGACGGATGTCGAAACGCATCTCGTGCTGAGCAGGTCGGCGAAAATCACGTTGACCCAGGAGCTCGATATTTCAGTGTCCGAAGTCTCCGACTTCGCCGACATCGTCCATCAGGCGGACAATATCGGCGCAACGATATCGTCCGGATCGTTCAAGACCATGGGCATGGTCATCGCGCCGTGTTCCATGCGCAGCCTGGCAGAAATCGCGACGGGCGTGACATCATCACTGGTGACGCGCGCTGCCGATGTGGTGCTGAAGGAACGGCGCCGGCTGGTGCTGATGGCGCGCGAGGCGCCATTGCATCTTGGTCATCTCAAGGCCATGGCTGCGGTCACTGAGATCGGCGCGATCGTCTACCCGCCTGTCCCCGCATTCTATGCCAGGCCCACCAGCCTCGAGCAGATGGTCGATCAGACCCTCGGCCGCGTGCTGGACCTGTTTGATATCCAGACCGATGTCGTGAGCCGCTGGGAAGGCCTCAGTGCCGGCAAGCCGCGGGATATCGCATGAGTTTGCCTCCGTCATCTACGGCGTGCTGCCGATGACGGGCGATTATTGCGATATCGCGACGGACAGCTGGGGTTATGCACTCAGACTCTACGCCAGGCCCGGCGTCTCCGATGCCTGCCTGAAATTACAGGCCGATGCCGGCGTCGATGTCATGCTGCTGCTGGTGGCCACTTTCGCCGCGGTGCAGCAGCAGATCCGCCTCACCCCCTGTGATATTCAAGATATGGATACGGCCTGTCGCGCCTGGCGTGAGCAGATCATCCGCCCGCTGCGTTCATTGCGCACAGTGCTGAAGTCCGGCCCGACGCCGGCGCCCTGCGATGCAACCGAACAGCTGCGCGCGCAGATCAAGGCGAGTGAACTCACCGCCGAACGTCTTGAGAATGATCTGCTTGCCGGCTGGTTGCTGTGCAAGGCAGCGCAGCAACACGCCATGACGCGGGACGACATTGGCGACGTGATACGTTCCGTCGTCCGGCATTTTCTCGGCGAAGCGCTCGCGCGTCGCATGGTGGAGATGCAGCCCGGGATCGATGCGCTTCTCGCTGCTGCAGAACATTGCAGAAAATGATGCAGCGCACGCCGCCAAATTAGTCAGTCATGCCTATCGAGCGTGCTTGACTACCTTTGTTGCTTAGCTATCTTTGTTCGCAATTACGCTCAGACGAGATAATAAAAAATGCCGCAGTCGCGCCCGCAGATTTTGGACACCCGTTTTCGCTCCGCACTCGCGCGTCTTGCCAAGAACGATCGCATTCTGACGTTTGAGAAAATGGCCGATCCGCATCTGGAAATCGCGGCGGTGCTAAAGAAGCATGATGGCAAGCAGACTCTGCTGTTTCCCTCCGTGAAGGGTTACGACGTTCCGCTGATTGGCAATCTCCTCAGCTCGAAGGAAAACTGCGAGGCTGCTTTCGGTCTCGATTTCAACGGCATCCGGGGTCTGGTGCAGCGCGCCATAGGCGGCCCGTTACCGCCTGAGGTCGTCAGCAACGCGCCGTCGCAGGAAGTCGTGCTGAAGGCGGGTTTCGACATTACGAAGATGCTGCCGGCGCTATTCCATGCGCCGGGCGACGCGGGGCGCTACATCACGTCCGGCATCGTGGTGGTGAAGGATCCCGAAACAGGCATCTACAACGCTTCCTATCACCGGCTGCAGCTCCTTGGGCCGGATCGTGTCGCCATCAAGCTGGATTTCGGCCGTCATCTCCGTCTCGCCTTCGATCGAGCGAAGGCGCGCGGCAAAGCGCTGCCGGTTGCGGTCTGCATCGGCACCGATCTCGCCTTGCACTTCACTGCCGCCACCATGGGCTCGCAGATGCCGGAGCATGCGGACGAGCTTGCCGTTGCCGGTGGCCTGGCCGGCAAGCCGTTGAAGGTGGTAAAGGCCGTCTCGCAGGACATGATCGTCCCGGCCGAATGCGAATTCGTGCTCGAAGGCGAGATTTCGACCGATGACGTCGCACCGGAAGGACCGTTCGGCGAGTTCGTCGGTTTCGCGGCGCCGGCTGCGGATGCGCCGGTCCTGAAGATCACCGCGGTGACCCATCGCATGCGCCCGATCTATCATGTGATCAACGGCTTCGGCCGCGAAACCATCATCCTGCGCAAATATGTGTTGGAAGCGAGCCTGCTGAAGGTGCTGCAGTCGGCCATCCCGATCGTCATCGATGTGGAGATGACCTCCGGTGGCCTGCATCGCTTCCATGCCATCATCCAGGTCAAGAAGCAGAGCCGCCAGCACAACGGCCTGCAGCGTAACGCTATTCTCGCCGCGTTCGGTGCACTGAAAGATCTCGATCTCATCACGGTTGTCGATCACGACATCGATATCCGCGATCCCGTCGATGTCGAATACGCAGTGGCAACCCGCATGGAAGCGTCGAGCGACCTCATTCTCATTCCGGGCGCCCGCGGCCACGAATATGTGCGTGTCAGCAAGGAGGGCATCCGCACCAAGCTCGGCATCGACGCCACCGTGCCATTCGAGGATCAGGCCACGTTCCGCCGTGTCGAGTTCGCCAGGACCGATATCGAGCTCAGCCACTTCGCCGCTGGTGAGGACAAGGCGACGCAAGCGCTCGGCCTGGTGGGGACGAACATTGCGTAGTCTCTGAAGTCAGACATTCGAAGCCTCCGCGTCACTGTCTCATTCACGAGGAACACACCGATGAAGCGAATTCTCTTGGCGGCCCTTCTAATGGGCACTGGGCTCAGCGCCACTGTCGCGTCCGCGCAGGAGTGGCCGAGCAAGCCGATCAAGCTCGTGGTGCCCTATGCGCCTGGTGGCTATACCGATGCGGTCGGACGCATCACGGCGCGCTTTCTCGAGAAGGAGCTCAGTCAGACCGTGATCGTCGAGAACCGCGCTGGTGGCGGCGGCATCGTCGGCTCCGATCTGGTGTCAAAGTCGCCGGGGGACGGTTACACGCTGTGTGTCTGCAGCGTGGGTGCGATCTCAATCGCGCCGGTCGCGCAAACCACGTCCTATGATCCGTTGAAGAGCTTCAAGCCGATCAGCGTCGTCAGCACCATCCCACAGACCGTGATCGTGAATCCGTCGCTACCGATCAATTCGATGGAAGACCTGGTCAAATATGCCAAGGCCAATCCGGGCAAGCTGACCTACGGCTCCAGTGGCGCCGGCGGCCTGATGTACTTCTCGGTGGCGCTGTTCGATGCACGCGTCGGCACCAAGATGACGCATGTCCCGTTCAAGGGCGGTTCGCCGGCCACCGCCGCCGTGGTCTCGGGTGAGGTCAATCTGTCCTTCACCAACATGACCGATGCGCTACCGCAGATCGAAGCCAACACGGTGCGTGCGCTGGCCGTCACCTCCGCAAGCCGCAGCGAATTCCTGCCGAAGGTTGCCACGGTCGCCGAAACGGTTTCGCCCGGTTATGCGGTGGAATCTTGGAACGGCATCATGGCGCCGGCATCGACACCGGATGCGATCGTCACCAAGATCTCCGCAGCCCTCAAGAAAATGGCAGCCGATCCGGAAGTGAAGAAGAACATGGCGGTCGCCGGTGCATCGACGGTCTTTACCACGCCGGCGGAATACACCGCGCAGATCGGCAAGGAAGTCGATCAGTGGCGCACGCTGCTGAAGGAAATCTCCGACAAGAAGACCTGAGACTATATAGATGAGCGGCGACGGCTGTGCCGCCGCTCATTCGTCCCGCGTCGGCCCAGGAGCGCGCCATGAAATCCCTCACACAACGCGGAAATTCGGACTTCTACACCGGCTTGCTCCTCGTCGTTATCGCCGCGATCGCCCTTATCTATATCCGCACGCTGACCATCGGCACCGTGCTCGATATGGGGCCTGGCTATTTTCCGCTCGGCCTGGCGCTGATCCTGATGGGGATGGGTCTCGTCATTGTGGTGAAGGGGCTGACAACCGCCGGCGTTCCCGTCGGGACGATCCATCTGCGGCCGCTGTGTTTCATTTTGCTATCCTTCGCCGCATTCGGGCTTCTGGTTGAACGCGCCGGCCTCATCATCGCCATTCTGGCGCAGGTTGGTCTGGCACACTTCGCTTCGCGTGAGACGACCTGGCTTGCCAGCGCGATCACCGGTGTCTTGCTCTCGATCGCGTCTTCGGTAGTTTTTGTCTGGCTTCTCAAGATTCCGGTGAATGTGCTGCCATGATTGATGTCTTCGCCGCACTTGGTCACGGTTTCTCGGTCGCTGCGACCCCGCTCAATCTCGTATTCTGCCTGCTCGGCGCCGTTTGCGGCACGCTGATCGGTGTGCTGCCTGGGCTTGGTCCGGTTGCTACGATCTCGCTGCTGCTGCCGGCCACCTACGCGCTTGATCCGATCGGTGCCATCATCATGCTGGCCGGCATCTATTACGGTGCCCAATATGGCGGCTCGACCACCGCCATCCTGGTGAATATTCCGGGTGAATCGACGTCGGTGGTCACTGCCATCGATGGTTACAAGATGGCTCAGCAGGGACGCGCCGGCGAAGCGCTCGCGATTGCCGCCATCGGTTCGTTCCTCGCCGGTTGCTTCGGCACCGTGGTGATCGCGCTGCTCGGCCCGCCGCTGGCGCTCATGACGCAGAAATTTGCCTCGCCCGATTATTTCTCGCTGATGATCCTCGGGCTCGTTTCGGCGGTGGTGCTGGCCAATGGCTCGCCATTCCGCGCGGTATCGATGATCTTCCTCGGGCTGTTGCTTGGCATGGTCGGGATGGACATCAATACCGGCGAAGCGCGGATGACGTTCGGTCTCATCGAATTGTCCGACGGCATTAATTTCGTCGCACTGGTGATGGGCCTGTTCGGCGTCGCCGAGGTGATCTCGAATCTTGAGAACAAGTTCACGCGCATCGTCAATCATTCGAAGATCAACAGCATCTGGCCGTCACTCAAGGTGCTGCGGGGTGCCTGGGGCGCAATCACGCGCGGCACCCTGATTGGCACTTTGTTCGGCATCCTGCCCGGCGGCGGGGCGACGATCGCGTCTTTCTCGTCCTATGCACTGGAAAAGCGGGTGTCGAAGACCCCGGAGCGGTTCGGCAATGGCGCCATAGAGGGCGTGGCCGGGCCGGAATCAGCCAACAACGCCGCGGCTCAGACCTCGTTCGTGCCGCTGCTCACTATGGGCATTCCCACCAGCGCGACTATGGCGTTGCTGGTCGGCGCCCTGACGCTGCACGGCATTGCGCCCGGCCCGACGATCATCTCGCGCCAGCCCGATCTGTTCTGGGGACTGATCGCCAGCATGTTCATCGGCAATGCGATGCTGGTGATCATTAATCTGCCGTTGATCGGCTTGTGGGTCCGTCTGCTCAACGTGCCCTACCGCATCCTCTATCTGGTCATCGCGGTGGTCTGCGCCATCGGCGTCTATTCGGTCAATAATTCGAGCTTCGACATCTACATGACCGTCGGCTTCACCGCTCTCGGTTATATCCTGCGCAAACTCGATGCCGAGCCGGCACCGCTGCTGATGGGATTCGTGCTCGGCCCGATGGTCGAGGAGAATTTCCGCCGCAGCCTGATCACGTCGCATGGCGATCCGATGGTCTTCCTGCAGCGGCCGATCAGTCTTGTATTGCTGCTGCTGTCGGCGGTTTTGCTGATCTCGATCGTGATGCCATCGATCAGCAGGCGCCGGCAGGAAGTGTTTCAGGAGTGATGCGGGCAGTCCATCGCCGCACCGACGAAATCAGGACGAGATATCCCATGAACAAGCACGAGCCGGTTCGCGCAGGCGCCGCCACAGCGGGTGAACGCAATGGTGGCCAGATTCTCATCGCAGCGTTGCGTCGCAACGGCGCCGATCGCATGTTCGGCGTTCCCGGCGAAAGCGCGCTGCCGATCTTCGATGCGCTGTATGAGCCCGATGCCGGAATCCGCTTCATCGTCTGCAGGCATGAGACCACGGCCTCACACATGGCCGAGGCCGATGCCAAGATTTCCGGCAGGCCTGGCATCTGTGTCGTCAGCCGCGGTCCCGGTGCCATGCAGGCGGCGCTCGGCCTGCACACCGCGTGGCAGGATTCGACCCCGATGATCCTGATCGTCGGACAGGTGCCGCGCAGCCATCTCGGCCGCGAAGCGTTTCAGGAGATGAATTACGTTCGCACTTTCGATGACATGACGAAATGGGTGGTCGAAATCGATTCGGTCGATCGCATTCCGGAATTGGTGAGCCGGGCTTTCCATGTCGCCATGCAGGGGCGGCCAGGGCCGGTGGTGCTGTCGATCCCCGAGGATGTTCTCGCGGCTCTCAGCGATGTCGCCGATGCGGCGCCCGCCACGGTCATTCAGGCGGCGCCGTCGGATGTGCAGATCGCCGAGGTGCAGGCGTTGCTGCAGAAGGCGCAGCGGCCGCTGGTGATCGTCGGCAATTGCGGCTGGACACCGGATGCCGCCGATCGATTCAGAGCCTTCGTCGAACGCAACGACCTACCCGTCGTCGCGGGCTTCCGCTCGCAGGATGTGCTCGACAATCGCAGCGACCAATATATCGGCGATATCAGTCTCGGCTGCAGCCGACCGCTGATGGCGCGCGTGAAGACGGCGGATCTGCTGCTTGTGATCGGCGATCGTCTGGGGGACGTCACCACCAATCACTACTCGCTGTTCGATGTCCCGACCCCGAAACAGGTATTGATCCATGTTTTCCCGGGACCGGAAGAGCTCGGCCGGGTCTATGTGCCGGCTCTCGGCATTCCGGCCAACTCCGCGCGTTTCACCGAAGCGCTGGACGGTTTGGCGCCGCTGGATAGCAAGGCATGGGCTGGCTGGCGTGCGGAATCGCGCCAAGCCTATACCGACTATCAAGCGCCGCGCACCGACGCGCCGCCGTTCGATCTTGCCACCGTGATCGATCACCTCAATGCCGAACTGCCGGACGATGCCATCGTCACCAATGGCGCCGGCAACTACACGATCTGGCTGCATCGCTATTATCGCTATCGGAAGCTGGGCACGCAGATCGCGCCGAAATCCGGCTCGATGGGTTACGGCTTGCCGGCGGCGATTGCCGCGCAACTGCGCCATCCCGAACGCCGGGTGGTCTGCCTGGCCGGCGATGGTTGCTTCATGATGGCTTCGCAGGAATTCGCCACCGCAGTGCAGCAGCGGTTGCCGATCATCGTGATCATCGTCAACAATGCGATGTACGGCTCGATCCGGATGCATCAGGAACTGAATTTCCCGAATCGTCCGAGCGGTACCGATCTGCTCAATCCCGACTTTGCCGCACTCGCGCGATCCTATGGCGCCCATGGCGAGGCCATCGAAACGCATCAGGATTTCGCCGCTGCGTTTGCCCGTGCGGTGGCGGCGAAGGGACCGGCGATCATCGAATTGCGCGTCAATCGCAATCAGTTGACGCCCGACAGGCGTCTTTGAGGCTGGTCTACCAATTGTTGTCGATGAGCGCTTGTCCAAGTCAGGTGGCGGTCACGTGGGTTGCCGTCACTTTTTGTCCGCGCCTTCTCCGCTCGCGTCACTGACTTTCGCGCTCCGCTTTGCCGCTCTTCTCCGACGCGTGGCTTTTTTCTGCGCCGGGTCAGGTGCGGTCACAATCGGGTCTGGCGCCTTGGACGGCGCTTCTACAGGTCTCACCCGAACCCGCAAACGACCTGCTTCTGTCTTGTCGATCTCGAAGGTCTCGGTCTTGCGCACGAGATCGCTCAGTTTCCTGAACCCATAAGTTCGCGTGTCGAAGTCGGAAACGAAATTGGGCAATTGCTCGCCCAATCGGTCGAGATTGACCCAGCCTTCTTCGCTGCCGAGTTGGGCGATCACTCTCTCCAGAATGGGAATGGCCGCCACAGGAGTCTTCGAGGCCGCCGTGACGGGCGGCTGCTCGGTCGCAGCCACCGCACGTTCGGGCATCAAATTTTCCGTATAGATAAAGCGCCGGCATGCCTGCCGAAAACTCTCGGGGGTTTTACGCGTGCCGAAGCCATAGACGTCGGCGCCTTGCTCCCGCAGCCGAGAGGCCAGGCGGGTTAAAGTCGCTGTCGGAGGACACCAGGCAAAAGCCGTCGAAGCGGCCGCTATGCAGCAGGTCCATGGCGTCGATGACCAGCGCGATGTCGGAAGCGTTCTTGCCCTTGGTATAGGCAAATTGCTGATACGGATCGATCGCGTGCTTTTGCAGGATGTCGGCCCAGGAACGAAGCTGTGAGCTTGAAAAGTCACCATAAATTCTGCGGACGCTGGCTTCGCCGAATTTCGAGATTTCTTCGAACAATCCCGCCGTGATCTGCGGAGACGTATTGTCCGCATCGATCAGGACCGCAAAGCGGGGCAAGCGCTGTCGGGCGACGTTCATATGCGACCTCTGACGTTCCGCTTGCGGATCAATGACAGGTTTCAGTCTGGAAGGTTTCCGCGATAAAGTCGCCCAAAGCCCTCGAATCGTGGGCGCTGACAGAGGCCTTTCAGACCATGACCATCCGCCTGCATCGCGGCGATCTGCCGGATTTGAGCCGTTACACCGATTCGGTGGCAATCGACACCGAGACCATGGGGCTCAATCCGCATCGCGATCGGTTGTGCGTGGTGCAACTGTCGCCGGGCGACGGCAGCGCCGACGTGGTGCAGATCCCGATGGGGCACACCGATGCGCCCAACCTGAAAAAGCTGCTCGGCGATGCCGGCGTCACCAAGATCTTCCATTTTGCCCGTTTCGATCTGGCGGCCCTTTCCAACGCGCTCGGGGTGATGCCGTCGCCGGTCTATTGCACCAAAATCGCCTCGCGCCTGTGCCGCACCTATACGGATCGTCACGGCCTCAAGGATCTGGTCCGTGAAGTTCTGGGCGTCGATTTGTCGAAGCAGCAGCAATCGAGCGACTGGGGCAGCGAGACGCTGAGCGACGCGCAACTGGCCTATGCGGCATCGGACGTGCTACATCTTCACGCCCTGCGGCAGAAGCTGGACGTCATGCTGGCGCGGGAAGGCCGCACCGATCTGGCGCGGCACTGCTTCGAGTTCCTGCCGAGCCGGGCCCGGCTCGATCTGTCCGGCTGGGAGAATGAAGATATTTTCGCTCATTCCTGACGCATTCAGCGGCGGCTTCGCGGTCTGGCGATGGCCGCGGCGTTGTGACACCCGGTGGTGATGAGCGGTCGCACCGCCGTGTTTCGGCCAAACTCCTCGTTCTCGGTGCGTGGGGCTGCAAAAGGGCACAATCCGGCGTAGAATGCAGACCGATGCCGGGCAGCGTCATGAAGCTGGCCCGCTGGAGCAGCGGTGAGTTCAATACAGGCCGATCGGTACGAAGTGACAATGGAGGCGCGGTTCAAGGCCGCTGCACGCCATAGCCGCTTCGTGCGCGTCTTGCGCATCATGGTGCCAGCCATCGTGCTGCTGTCGATGGCAGTCATTGTCGGGATTTCGGTCTTCAACCCGTTCCGTATTCTGACGAAGCTGCCGGTCGACATCGGCAATCTCGTCGTCTCCGGCACCAAAATCACCATGGAGACGCCCCATCTGGCTGGCTTCTCCCCGGATGGCAGGCCTTATGAACTTTGGGCCAAGGCCGCCACCCAGGACATCCTGGATCCCGACAACCTCGATCTGTCCATTCTCCGGGCCAAGGTGGTGATGGAGGACAAATCGACCCTTGGTCTCGATGCCCGCACCGGCAAATGCAACTCCAAAACGCAGTTGCTGCACCTGAACAAGGACATCTTCCTGCAGACCAGCACCGGTTATGAAGCGCGCCTCACCGAAGCTGTCATCGACATTGCCAAGGGGACGGTGGCGTCCGACAAGCCGGTGGACGTGAAGTTGCTGAACGGAACGTTGCTCGGGCAGCGGATGCGCATTACCGACAACGGCGAAGTGGTGCGATTCGAAGGCGGCGTGACGATGAATCTGGTGATGGATGCACCGCCCGCCGATGGCGCGGCGAAGCCCGATCCGGCGCCGCAACCCGATGCGAGGGCGCCGGTGGACACCGAGCA
>JAPLPC010000470.1:10167-14780 GCA_026400425.1 Hyphomicrobiales bacterium
CACCGAGCAGCCACGCCCCAATGGCAGCAAGCGCGCCACCGCGAGATGAATGTGATCATGGTTTCAAAACGTGTTGTTCCGCGCCACCGCTGGCTGACGGCCGGGCTTGCGGTCCTGGGCATGCTGACGATCGGTGAAGCTCTGGCCCAGAGCGCCGTGTCGGGCGTGCCCAATGCCATGCAGGGTTTCTCGCAGAACCGCGATCAACCGATCCAGATCGAGGCGGCGTCGCTCGAAGTGCGCGACAAGCAGAAGGAAGCCACCTTTACCGGCGACGTCAAAGTGGTGCAGGGCGACACCACCATGAAGTCGAAGTCGCTGGTGGTTTTCTATGACGGCGGCAAGTCCGCGGATCAGCCGGCGAAAGCCGCCCCGAAGGGGCAGATCAAGGCGGCGCAGCCCGGGCCGGGAGGGTCGTCCTCGATCCGGCGGCTGGAGGCGCGCGGAAACGTGATCGTCACCCAGAAGGATCAGGTCGTGACCGGGGAGTCGGCCCTGTTCGAGACCACCAAGAACCTGGTCACAATGACGGGTGGGCCCAATGGGGTGGTCTTGACCCAGGGCAAGAACGTCCTGCGTGGCGATAAATTGATCGTCGACCTGACCAACGGCACCTCCCGGGTCGAGTCCAATTCCGGCCGCGTCCAGGGTGTGTTTCAGTCCTCCGGGGCGGGGCAGGGCGGCGGGCCGACGTCGATCATTCCCGGCGGCAAGAAATAGCGCGCCGCCGAGGAGCCGCCGATATTGCGGCGCCGTTGAATCCTGCCCGTTAACCCGTTATCGCCATTGTTGGGTCGGATAATCGGGCGTCGTCCGACGGTCGTTAAAGGTAAATCTAGCGCGCATGGTTGATCTCCTCGGAATGTTCCGTCGGCGCGCTCCGAAACGCGGCCAGCAAGGTTTTGCGCGTGCGCCGGTCGATATTACCGCTGTGCAAGACGACATTGGCGCCCTGACCGGCCAGCCCATGCGCGATACGCCGCCGATGACGCGTGCGGCCGATGCGCCGGTGGTCCCCCAGTCGCGGCCCGTCCAGCAGGCCCGCCGCCCCGACGTCCCCCCCGCCCAGCCGCCGCGCCAGCGGAGCAATGGTGCCGCCGCGCCGCGCCAGGCGCAGCGGTCGGGCTATCTCGCCGTCCACGGCGTAAAAAAGACCTATGGCTCGCGCCAAGTCGTGCGCGGGGTCAGCATCTATGTCCGCCGCGGCGAGGCCGTCGGTCTGCTCGGTCCCAACGGCGCCGGCAAGACCACGGTGTTCTACATGATCACCGGCCTGGTCGCGGCCGATCGCGGCACCATCGAGCTCGACGGCCACGACGTCACCAAGCTGCCGATGTATCAGCGCGCGCGCCTGGGCATCGGCTATCTGCCGCAGGAAGCGTCGATCTTTCGTGGCCTCACCGTCGAGCAGAACATCCGTGCCGTGCTCGAAGTGATCGAGCCGAGCCGCAAGAAGCGCGAATACGAACTCGATGCGCTACTGGACGAATTCAACGTCACCAAGCTGCGGAAGTCGCCCTCGATCGCGCTGTCGGGCGGCGAGCGGCGGCGCGTCGAGATCGCGCGCGCTTTGGCGACGCGGCCGAACTACATGCTGCTGGACGAGCCCTTCGCCGGTATCGATCCGATCGCCGTCGGCGATATTCAGGATCTCGTGCGTCACCTCACCAATCGCGGCATCGGCGTGCTGATCACGGACCATAACGTCCGCGAAACGCTGGGGCTGACCGACCGCGCCTATATCGTCTACGCCGGTGAGATCCTCACCGAAGGCACGCCGGAACAGATCGTCGCGGACCCTGACGTGCGTCGTCTTTACCTTGGCGAGGAATTCCGCCTGTAGTCGAAATTTCGCTTTCGTCAAGCCGTGTACATGCGTCCTGGAAAAAGCTAAGCAAGAAACGGACCAATTTTTGGAACGGTTTTTGCCGCAATGGCGCTGACGCAGAGACTCGAATTTCGGCAAACCCAGTCGCTGGTGATGACGCCGCAGCTGATGCAGGCGATCAAGCTGCTGCAGCTGTCGAATCTCGATCTCTCCACCTTCGTTGAGGACGAACTCGAGCGCAATCCGCTGCTGGAGCGCGCCAATGACGGACCGGAACCGCTGGTGCCGGGCGAACCGAGCATGGAGCGTTCCGACTACGACGGCTCGGACGAGCATGGCTCCGGATCAGGCGACGGCTCCGATTTCTCCGATCGCGGCGGCGAAAGCAGTTTCGATGCGCCGGCTGCCGAAGACTGGATGAATAACGATCTCGGCTCGCGCAGCGAGATCGAGCAGACCCTCGACACCGGTCTGGAGAACGTCTTTTCGGCAGAGCCGGCGGATGCCGCCGCGCGACAGGCACAGGATGTGGCGCCCACCGCCTATACCGAATGGGGCGGCGGCGCGTCCAATGACGACGATTACAATCTGGAAGCGTTCGTTGCGGCGGAAGTGACGCTGGGCGGCCATCTCGCCGAGCAGCTGGCGGTCGCCTTCACCTCTCCGGCGCAGCGCATGATCGGTCAGTATCTGATCGATCTCGTCGATGAATCCGGTTACCTGCCTGCCGATCTCGGCGATGTCGGCGACAGGCTCGGCGCGTCGGCGGATGACGTCGCGCAGGTGCTGAAAACCTTGCAGACATTCGATCCGCCCGGCGTGTGCGCGCGCAATCTCAGCGAATGCCTCGCGATTCAATTGCGCGAGCTCAATCGTTACGATCCCGCGATGCAGGCGCTGATCGAGAATCTCGCTCTGCTCGCCAAGCGCGACGTCGTGTCGCTGCGTAAGTTGTGCGGCGTCGACGATGAAGACCTTACCGACATGATCGGTGAAATCCGCCGCCTTGATCCCAAGCCGGGTTTGAAGTTCGGCGTGTCGCGTGCGCAGACCGTGGTGCCGGATGTCTATGTACGTCCTGGCCCCGATGGCGGCTGGCATGTGGAGTTGAACAGCGACACGCTGCCGCGCGTGCTGGTCAACCAGACCTACTATTCGCAATTGTCAAAGACGATCCGCAAGGATGGCGACAAGTCATATTTTTCCGATTGCATGCAGAACGCGACATGGCTCGTGCGCGCGCTGGACCAACGCGCCAGAACCATTCTCAAAGTATCGACCGAAATCGTTCGTCAGCAGGATGGCTTCTTCACCCAGGGCGTGGCGCATCTGCGCCCCCTGAATCTCAAGGCTGTTGCCGACGCGATCCAGATGCATGAATCGACGGTGTCACGCGTGACGGCCAACAAATATATGGCGACCAACCGCGGCATCTTCGAGCTTAAATATTTCTTTACCGCATCGATCGCATCCGCGGACGGCGGCGAGGCGCATTCCGCGGAAGCCGTGCGTCATCACATCAAACAATTGATCGATGGTGAGAATCCGTCGGCCATCTTGTCCGACGACACCATCGTGGAACGCTTGCGCACGACCGGCATTGACATCGCGCGCCGCACTGTGGCGAAATACCGCGAAGCTATGCGGATCCCGTCTTCGGTGCAGCGCCGCCGTGACAAGCAGAGCATGCTTGGCAATGCTCTGAGGGCGCCTGCTAACCCGTCCGACAGGACATCTTCTGAAAAGACCGATCGATCCCGCGACACTGCATCAGCTTGATAGCGCATCAGCTTGATTGCGCTCCCTTGGAAACGGGATACTGTCGGCTCTAGTCAGATCGAATCGAGGTATCAGTCATGACCCTTCGCATTTCGGGAAAAAGCATCAGCGTTGGAGACGCTTTGCGCGGACGTGTGTCCGAACGCACCGACGAAGTGCTGCGCAAATATTTCGACGGCAACTATTCCGGCCACATCACACTCAGCAAGGACGGCTTCGGTTTTCGCACCGACTGCTCGTTGCATCTGGACTCCGGCGTGACGCTGGAAGCCGAGTCCAACGCGCAGGACGCCTATGCCAGTGCCGATCAGGCATTGCTGCAGATCGAAAAGCGATTGCGTCGCTACAAGAGCCGGCTGAAGGATCGTTCGGCCCGCAAGGCTCATGCAGAGAATGAAGCGCTCGCCGAACTCACTGCACCGACCCTGCTCGATGCACCGAGCTACATTATTGAAGCGCCCGATCACGACGAAGAAGCGGTCAACGGCTATGAGCCCGTCATCATCGCCGAATCGACCAAGTCGCTGAAACGCTTCTCGGTCAGCCAAGCGGTACAGGAACTCGACTTCACGGGCGCCGCGGTCGTGATCTTCCAGCACGGCAGCACCGGACGGGTGAACCTCGTTTATCGGCGAACCGACGGCAATGTGGGCTGGGTCGATCCACCGGTGATTAAACCATCCTGACGCCATTGACGCTGCGGCGGGCGACGGCCGCCCCCGCCTGCTGATGAGCGCGCGCGGCAAGCTCCTGCAGCGCCTGCTTCTCGCTGTTGACTTTCAACGCCGGGAGGATCGCCTCTGGCGCTACCAGATAGGTAATTGTCATTGACCGTTCCGAGGAAAATTGACCGTCCGCGGTGAGTTTGGACCAAGACCGGCAGCGTCAAGAAAAACCAAGAGGATACAGTTTCCGATGATCACGGACCGAGCGTGGCCGCCCGGAGCGTATTATAGCACCGAAAACCCCCGTTGCGAAATCCATTGACCAGGTGACCAGTCAACGG
>JAPLPC010000020.1 GCA_026400425.1 Hyphomicrobiales bacterium
ACATCGCGATGGTGTTCCAGAACTACGCACTGTATCCGCATATGACGGTTGCCCAGAATATGGGCTTTTCGCTCAAGCTGCGCGGAGCCAAGCAGAGCGAGATCGACGACAAGGTCAATCGCGCCGCCGATATTCTCGATCTGCGCAAGCTGCTCGATCGTTTCCCGCGACAATTGTCCGGCGGTCAGCGCCAACGCGTGGCCATGGGCCGCGCTATCGTGCGCGATCCGCAGGTGTTTCTGTTCGACGAGCCGCTGTCGAACCTCGACGCCAAGCTGCGCGTCGCCATGCGCGCCGAGATCAAGGAACTGCATCAGCGGCTCAAGACCACCACCGTCTATGTGACGCATGACCAGATCGAGGCCATGACCATGGCCGACAAGATCGTGGTGATGCAGGACGGCATCGTCGAGCAGATGGGCGCACCGCTCGAACTCTACGATCATCCCGAGAACAAGTTCGTGGCCGGCTTCATCGGGTCGCCGGCGATGAATTTCCTGGAGGGAACGCTGAAGGTGAATGGCGGCCAGCCGTGGGTAGAGACGGCGAACGGCGCCAAGCTGCCGATCACCGCAGCGCCGCAGGCCGGCAACGACAAGCCGGTAACCTACGGCATCCGCCCCGAACATCTCGAATTTGCCGATGACGGCATCGAGGCCGAAGTGATCGTAGTGGAGCCGATGGGCTCGGAGACCCAGGTGGTGGCGCGGATCGGCACCCAGGACATCATTGCCATCTTCCGCGATCGCCGACCGGTGGCGCCCGGCGACAAGATCTACCTGCGCCCGCGCGCGAATTCGGCGCATCTGTTCGACAAGGAGACGGGCAAGCGAGTCAACTGACGCGCTCTGCCGCCTACCGGGACTGAACGAACGTCAAAACATTGGTCGATCAACGCACCAATACAACAGGGAGAGAAGCATCATGACAGGATTTACTCCGGATCGCCGATCACTGCTCAAGGGCGGCGCGATCACGCTGGCCGCAGCGGCGACCATGTCTGCCGATCAGTTGCTCGGCCATGCCAAGGCGTGGGCGCAGGCCTCGCAATGGAAGCCGGAAGCCGGCGCCAAGATCAATCTGCTGCGCTGGAAGCGCTTCGTCGAGGCCGAAGACGTGGCCTTCATGAAGATCGTCGACGCGTTCCAGAAGGCCACCGGCGTCACCATCACGGTGTCGAACGAGTCTTATGACGATATCCAGCCCAAGGCCTCGGTCGCTGCCAATACCGGGCAGGGCCTCGACATGGTATGGGGGCTGTATTCGCTGCCGTTCCTGTTCCCCTCGAAGTGCATGGATGTGTCCGACGTCGCCGACTATCTCGGCAAGAAGAACGGCGGCTGGGCGGAGTCCGGCAAGCAATACGGCATGTATAACGGCAAGTGGATCGGCCTGCCGGTGGCTGCCACCGGCGGACTGGTCAATTACCGCGTCGCGGCTGCCGAAAAGGCGGGCCACAAAACTTTCCCGGAAGATCTCGGCGGCTTCCAGGATCTGTTCAAGGGGATGAACAAGAACGGCACCCCCGGTGGCATGGCGCTCGGCCACGCCTCGGGCGATGCCAATGGGTGGGTGCACTGGGCTCTGTGGGCCCATGGCGGCAAGCTGATCGACAAGAGCAACAAGGTGACGATCAACTCACCGGAAACCGCGAAGTCGCTGGAATATGTCAAGTCGCTGTATGACAACTTCATTCCCGGCACCGCGTCGTGGAACGACTCCTCGAACAACAAGGCATTCCTGGCCGGTCAGCTGCATCTGACCACCAACGGCATCTCGGTCTACGTGACCGCGAAGAAGGAAGCCCCGGCGATCGCCGAGGACATGAACCACGCCCATCTGCCCAAGGGCCTGGACGGCAAGCGCCGCGAATTGCATCTCGGCTTCCCCGTGCTGATCTTCTCTTTCACCAAGTTCCCGCAGGCCTGTAAGGCGTTTGCGGCGTTTATGATGGAGCCGGAACAGTTCAATCCTTGGGTGGAATCCGCGCAGGGTTATCTGTCGCCGTTCCAGAACGCCTTCGAGAAGAATCCGATCTGGACCGCTGATCCGAAGAACACGCCGTATCGCGATGTGGCTTCGACCGCATCGACACCGGCAGGCGAGGCGCAGATGAGCGAGAACGCGGCGGCGGCGATCGCCGACTTCGTGGTGGTCGACATGTACGCCAATTACTGCACCGGCCGCGAAGACGTGAAGACGGCGATGGCCTCGGCCGAGCGCGCGGCCAAGCGCATCTTCCGCAGCTGACGCGATTACTGCGGGAGATCCTAGCCGGCGCGGAGCGACCCGCGCCGGCCTCTACCGACGGCACCCTCATGGTGAGGAGGCGCCTCTTCGGCGCCATCTCGACCCATGAGGGAGTTTGCCGCCCCTCCTTCGAGACGCGGTCTAAGCGGACCGCTCCTCAGGATGAGGAGGGGATGTGGAGAGACTGCACGTGACGAAAATCGCGCTAACCGGAGCCAACTCGGAATGACGACCATCCAGACATCGATGCCGGGGCGGAAGGCGATCCCCAAGTCCACGGCCTGGGACCGGCTGCGGGTCAACCGCAACTGGCTGGCGCTGTGGTTCATGCTGCCGGCCGCTGCTTTTCTGATCCTGTTTCTGGCCTATCCGCTGTTTCTCGGCGTCTGGATGAGCTTCACCGACGAGCGCATCGGTCGCGGGGGGGTCTTCATCGGGCTTGAGAATTACGAGTGGCTGAAGGACGACAGTATCTTCTGGCTCTCGGTGTTCAACACGCTACTCTACACGATCGTCGCCTCGGCCATCAAATTCGCCGCCGGCCTTTATCTCGCGCTGCTGTTGAACCGTCATATGCCGTTCAAGGCGCTGATCCGCGCTGCGGTTCTGATCCCGTTCATCGTGCCGACGGTGCTGTCCGCCATTGCCTTCTGGTGGATCTACGACTCCCAATTCTCGATCATCTCCTGGTCGCTGATCAAGATGGGCCTGCTCGATCACAACATCAATTTCCTCGGCGACTCCGCCAATGCCCGCGCCAGCGTGATCTTCGCCAATATCTGGCGCGGTGTGCCGTTCGTCGCCATCACGCTGCTGGCCGGATTGCAGACGGTGTCGCCGTCCTTGTATGAGGCGGCAACGCTGGACGGTGCATCGTCATGGCAGCGATTCCGCTTCATCACCTATCCGCTGCTCACCCCGATCATCGCGGTCGTGATGACCTTCTCGGTGCTGTTTACGTTTACCGACTTCCAGTTGATCTGGGCTCTGACCCGCGGCGGTCCCGTCAACGCCACGCATCTGATGGCGACCCTTAGCTATCAGCGCGGCATCCTGTCGGGCCGGCTCGGTGAAGGCGCCGCCATCGCCACCGCCAT
>JAPLPC010000541.1 GCA_026400425.1 Hyphomicrobiales bacterium
GCCGCATCGTGGCATCCAAGGAAGTCTTGGCGCAGGCGCAGACGCTGGCCCGGCAGATCTCGGATGGCCCGACCTATGCCAACACCATGACCAAGCGCATGCTGTCGATGGAATGGGCGATGTCGATCGAGGAAGCCATCGAGGCCGAAGCCGTCGCCCAGGCGCTGTGCATGACCACCGAAGATTTCGCCCGCGCCTATCATGCATTTGCGAACAAGCAGAAGCCGGTGTTCGAGGGGAACTGACGTCAAAGAAGCCGTCATTGCGAGGGGCAAAGCGACGAAGCAATCCAGAAGGCCGCACGGACGGACTGGATTGCTTCGCTGCGCTCGCAATGACGGTTGAGAGGACACTGAGCGCAGGCCAGAGTAAGATGGTTGGCCGGAATAGGTCTGCGGGCATGACGGAGCGAATGCGATACGCGACGGGCTTGGCCGCTGATCTTTTGATGTGCATCAAAGCCGGTAAATTGCCGGTTTGTCGGGCTTGCCAGGAAATGCTTTAGGGTTAAAATATCTCTCATCAGGCACGACTGCGGAGGCGGATATGAAGATCGCGATCATCGGGGGCGGGCCGGCTGGCCTCTATTCTGCGATCCTGCTGAAGAAGCAGCGGCCGCAAGCCGAGATCACGGTCTATGAGCGCAACCGACCCGACGACACGTTCGGTTTCGGCGTCGTGTTCTCCGACGCCACGCTCGACAATTTCGAGAAATACGATCAGCCGAGCTATCAGCGCATCACCCAGGAATTCGCCTACTGGGACGACATCGCCGTGCATTTCCGCGGTACGGTACACCGCGTCGGCGGCAACGGCTTTTGCGGCTGCTCGCGCCGTACGCTGCTCTTGATCCTGCAGGAGCGCGCCCGCGAACTCGGTGTGCATCTGATGTTCGAAGCCGACGTGACCGACGAAGCGCGCTTTGCCGATTGCGATCTGGTCATTCTCGCCGATGGCATCAACAGCCACTTCCGCAATAAGTATATCGAGCACTTTGCGCCCGAAGTGGATCTGCGCTCGAACAAGTTCACCTGGATGGGCTCGACCAAGCCGCTCGATGCCTTCACCTTCCTGTTTCAGGAAACCGAATGGGGCCCGTTTATCGCCCATGCCTATCAGTATGAAGCGGGCCGCTCGACCTGGATCTTCGAGACCGATCCGGAGACCTTCACGCGCGCCGGCCTCGAAGGCCTGCGCGAGCCGGAATCCGCCGATCGCATGCATGCGATCTTCAAGGATTTCCTCGGGGACCATAAGCTGCTGATCAATCGCTCGATGTGGCGCAATTTCCCGATGATCCGCAACAAGCGCTGGGTCAGGGACAATATGGTGCTGCTCGGCGACGCCAAGGCGACCGCGCATTTCTCCATCGGCTCCGGCACCAAGCTGGCGATGGAAGACGCCATCGCGCTCTATGAATCGATGGCCAAGGCGCCGACGGTCGAAGCGGCGCTGCATGCCTACGAGCATGGTCGCCGCGAAGAGACCGAGAAGATCCAGCACTCCGCCGACGTCTCGCTGGTCTGGTTCGAGCATGTCGATCGGTTCTGGGATTTCGACCCCGTGCAGTTCGCATTCGGCGTGATGACGCGCTCCAAGGCGATCACCTACGACAACCTCATTCTGCGCGCGCCGGATTTCGTCAAGCTGGCCGACAAGGCGTTTGCGAGGCAGGTGAAGGCGCAGGGTTTCGACGTCGATGTCGAGAAGCCGGAGGTGCCGATGTTCCAGCCGTTCAAGCTGCGCGACATGGTGCTGGCCAACCGCGCGGTGGTCTCGCCGATGTGCATGTATTCGGCGAAAGAGGGTGTGCCCAATGATTTCCATCTCGTGCATTACGGTGCGCGCGCCATGGGCGGTGCCGGTCTCGTCTTCACCGAGATGGTATGCGTCGGCCGCGATGCGCGCATCACGCCCGGCTGTGCCGGCATCTATACCGACGAACAGGAAGCGCAGTGGACGCGCATCGTCGATTTCGTGCACGGCCATTCGGCGGCGAAAATCTGCCTGCAACTCGGCCATGCCGGCCGCAAGGGCGCCAGCAAACTGATGTGGGAGGGCATGGATCGCCCGCTTGAGCAGGGCGCATGGGACATCGTCTCGGCGTCGCCGCTGCCTTACTATCCGGACAGCCAGGTGCCGACCGAACTCGATCGCGCCGGCATGACCCGCATCAAGCAGGAATTCGTCGATGCGACGATCCGTGGCGATCGTGCCGGCTTCGACATGCTGGAGATGCATTGCGCTCACGGCTATCTGCTCGCCAGCTTCCTGTCGCCGCTCACCAACACCCGCAGCGACGAGTATGGCGGTTCGCTCGAGAACCGTCTCCGCTTCCCGCTCGAAGTGTTTGCGGCGATGCGCGAGGCATGGCCGAAGCACAAGCCGATGTCGGTGCGCATCTCGGCCACCGACTGGGCCGAAGGCGGTAATACTGCCGATGACGCCGTGAAGATCGCGCGCGCCTTTGCAGAAGCCGGCGTCGATCTCGCCGATATCTCCACCGGCCAGACGGTGAAGGAATCGCGGCCCATTTATGGTCGCATGTTCCAGACCCCGTATTCCGATCAGGTGCGCAACGAGGCGCATGTCGCCACCATGTGCGTCGGCAACATCACCACGGCAGATCAGGTGAACACGATTCTCGCCGCCGGCCGCGCCGATCTGGTCGCGCTCGGTCGCCCGCATCTCACCGATCCCAGTTTCACCATCAAGGCCGCGGCCTGGTATGGCGCCAAGGATGCCTATGCGCCGCCGCAATATATGCCCGGCAAGGACCAGATCTTCCGCAACAGCGTGCGCGACAAGCAGGATTTCGACGACCTTAAAATTAAGGCTAAGCCAAAAACTCGCGCCGAAATGCGCGCCGAAGCGGCGAAGTCGCTTGCCGCCGAATAGATAGGCATGCGAGGTTTTCCCTCTCCCGCTTGCGGGGAGAGGTTAGACGGCAACGCGTTGCGTCAAGCGGAGTAGAGCGGATGAAGGCGATCATCGTCGGCGGCGGCATCGGCGGTTTGACCACGGCATTGATGCTGCGGGCGCGGGGCATCGATTGCGAGCTGTACGAGCAGGCGGACACCATTCGCGAACTCGGCGTCGGCATCAACACGCTGACCCATGCGATCCGCGAACTCACCGGCCTGGGTTTGCTCGATAAGCTCGACGCGATCGCGATCCGAACCGACGAGCTGCACTATCTCAATCGCCACGGCCAGGAAGTCTGGCGCGAGAAGCGCGGGCTGGGCGCCGGGTTCGACGTGCCGCAATTCTCCATCCATCGTGGCCGCCTGCAAAGCGTGATCCATCGTGCTGTGGAAGAGCGGCTGGGCACGCAGGCGATCCATACCGGCTGCAAGCTCGGCTCGTTCACGCAAGACGAAGGCGGCGTCACCGCGTATTTCTTCGACCGCAACAACAATCATGTGAGGACGGCGCGTGGCGACATCCTGATCGGCGCCGACGGCATCCATTCCAAGGTGCGCCACACGCTGTTCCCGAACGAAGGCGGCCCGATCTGGAACGGCCTGATGCTGTGGCGCGGCGCACGCGATTGGCCGACGTTCCTGACCGGCAATTCGATGATCGTGGCCGGCGGCCTGCATGCCAAGGTCGTGATCTATCCGATCGCCGAAGGCGAGTCCGCAAGCAGCCGCCTGACCAACTGGGCCGTGCTGGTGAAGACCGGCGAGGGCGGCTCGCTGCCACCGCGCCGCGAGGACTGGTCGCGCGTCGGCAAGCGCGAGGAGCCTCATCACCGCGACGCCGGAATTCTGGGAATATCCGTGTTGCGATCGCGATCCCCTGCCGTTCTGGACCAGCGGTCGCGTCACGTTGCTCGGCGACGCCGCGCATCCGATGTATCCGGTCGGCTCCAACGGCGCTTCGCAGGCGATCCTCGATGCCCGCGCGCTCGCCGATGCGCTGGCCCATGCCGAGCATCCGCGTCAGGCGCTGATGGCCTATGAGCGCAAGCGCTTGCCGATGACCGCGGAGATCGTGCGCGCCAATCGCCGCGGCGGCCCGGAAGGCGTCATCGATGCCGTCGAGCAGATTGCCCCGGACGGCTTCGATCACATCGACAACGTGCTCAGCTACGCCCAGCGCGAGGCGATCGTGAAGGGTTATGCCAACAAAGCCGGGTTTGGTGCGCAGCCGGGATTGCAGGTCGTGAACGGGTAGTTTTTCTCCCTCCCTCAAGCGGCGTAGCCGCGCAGTGGGGGGTGGATCGACCCGCAGCGGTCGAGACGGGTGGGGTGCTTCCCCACACTCTGACGTCGCGTGGGGAAAGACCCCGCCCCTGCCTATCGGCGGACCCTCCCCGCTGCGCCGCTTTGCGGCTCGGGGGAGGGACATCAGGACGGCCTTCGCTTTAACTTCTGAAAGCCCTCACGCGCCCGGAGGCGGTGGCAGGAAGTGGATGTTGTATTCGGCGGCCAGCGCCACCACGTCCTCGGGCTTCTGCTCTTTCATATTGTGGATCGCCCAGAACAGGTCATAGAGCCGGCGCGATGGCGACACCCAGAACAGCACTTTGGCATTCTGGTCTGACTTGTTGAAGATGCCGTGCGGAATGCCGCGTTCGAGGCGGACCAGGTCGCCCGGCGTCGCCGAGGTCTCGTTGCCGCCCAGGAAAAAATCGAGCTTGCCTTCGAGGATATACAGATACTCGTCCTGATCGGGATGGATGTGCGGTGGCACGAAGGTGCCGGGCGGGAAAGTCGCGTGCCACGAGAACGAGTCTTCGCTGCAGTTTTTCGGCACGTAGGTCTGGCCGAGGATATTCCAGGTGATGCCCTGCATGCCCTCATTGGCACGTGTGATGCCGGCGGTCTCGGTTTTCATGGATGTCCTTTCATCGCGCGGTTTGAATTATCGGTCGTCATTGCGAGCGTAGCGAAGCAATCCGGAAGACCGCAAGTGAAGACTGGATTGCTTCGCTACGCTGGCAATGGCGGTGTTGGTTACACGTGAAGAAAACGATCCTTCACGGTGTGATCGCTTTTTAATTGTTCGGACGTGCCGGTCCATACGACACGGCCTTTTTCGATCACCACATGACGATCGGCAAAAGCCGCCAGCGCATCGACATTCTTGTCGATCACCAGGATCGACTGCCGCTCGGCCTTGAGCTTCTTCAGGCAGTTCCAGATTTCGAGCCGGATCAGTGGCGCCAGACCTTCGGTGGCCTCATCCAGAATGAGAAGCTTCGGATTTGTCATCAGCGCGCGGCCGACTGCGAGCATCTGTTGTTCGCCGCCAGACAGCTGCGTGCCCAGATTGTTGCGGCGTTCCTTCAGCCGTGGGAACAGCTCATAGATGCGCTCCAGCGTCCAGCGCGCCGGCGGATGCCGAACGGCGGCGGTGGCGATCAGGTTTTCCTCCACCGTCAGCGTCGGGAAGATCTGCCGGCCTTCCGGCACCAGACCAATGCCTGCCTGCGCGATGCGATAGGAGGGCTGGCCGGCCATCGGCTTGTTGTCGAAGGTGATGCTGCCGCCGGTCGGATGCAGCAGGCCCATGATGGCGTTGATGGTGGTGGTCTTGCCCATGCCGTTACGGCCGAGCAGGGTCACCACCTCGCCGGCATTGATGGTGAGCGAGATATCGAACAACACTTTTGCGGCGCCATAGGCCGCTTGCAGGTTGGATACGGCAAGCATCACGCGGCCTCCTCGCCGAGATAGGCGGTGCGGACCTCCGCGTTGTCGCGAATATCCTGAGGCTTGCCGCAGGCGATGATGCGGCCGTAAACGAGAACCGATACGCGATCGGCCAGCGCGAACACCGCATCCATGTCATGTTCGATCAGGATGATCGGTAGTTCCCTGCGCAGCTCCTGCAGGATGTTGATCAATCGCTGCGATTCATCATGGCTGGTGCCGGCCAGCGGCTCGTCCAGCAGCAACAACCGCGGTCTGGCCGCCAGCGCAATTGCGATTTCGAGCTGGCGTTTTTCGCCATGCGACATCTGACCGGCCTGTATATGCGCCCGTGCGCCAAGGCCGAAGCGCGTCAGCAGCGCCATCGCGGTGTCGTTTAGCGCGCGCTCGTCGGCGGCTTTACCGAAGAAGTGGAAACTCGAACCGTCGCGTGCCTGGGCGGCCAGAGCGACGTTTTCCAGGGCGGAGAAGCGCGGCAGGATCGAGGTGATCTGAAACGAGCGCACGAGCCCCTGCTGCGCGCGCGCCGCCATCGGCAGTTCGGTACCATCGTTGCCGGCAAACACGATGCGTCCCGAGTCGGGCCTGGCATGTCCGGAGATTTGATGGATCAGCGTAGTTTTGCCGGCGCCGTTGGGGCCGATGATGGCATGCAATTCGCCGGGCTCGACGCTGAACGATACGTCGTCGGTGACGCGCAGCGCGCCATAATTCTTGGTGAGGTTCTGCAGCTGCAGCAGGCCGGTGCTCATGGGGGCTCTCAGGGCCGTGCTCATGGCTTGCCTCCGAACAGGCCGTTGATGCCGCCGCGCACGAACAGCACGACCAGGATCAGGATCGGGCCGAAGATCATCGCCCAGTTCTCGGTGTAATGCGACAGGATATCGGCGAGCAGTGTGAAGGCCGCGGCGCCGAGGATGGCGCCATGCAGCGAGCCGAGCCCGCCCAGCACCAGCACGAAGATCAGTTCGCCGGAGCGTTGCCAGGCGGTAAATGCGGGGCTGAC
>JAPLPC010000485.1 GCA_026400425.1 Hyphomicrobiales bacterium
GGCGAAAGCCGTCGAGGCCAGCACCGTGCGGTTCAGGCGTCCCGCGATCTTCTCGATCCGCGCCGCCAGATTCACCGCGGGGCCGATGCAGGTGAAATCGAGCCGGTCGCCGCCGCCGATATTGCCGTACAGCACCTTGCCCACATGCAAGGCCAGGCCGAAGCGAAACCGCTCCTCGACCAGATCTGTCCCGGCCCAACGCAATTGCGCGACGGCTGCGCAAGACGCATGTGCCGCCTCCAGCACGCGGCCGCACACAATAGGTAGCTCGTCCTCGCCGTCGGCGACTGGAAACACCGCCAGCAGGCCGTCCCCCATGAATTTCAGCACTTCGCCGCCGTATTGCAGGATCGCGGGCACCTGACAATCGAAGTAGCGGTTGAGGATATCGACGACGTTCTCCGGAGGTAACCGGTCGGACAGCGCCGTGAAGCCGCGCAGATCCGATAGCCAAATCACCGCCTGCATGGTTTCGGTATGCCCGCGCCGGATCTGCCCGGCGAGAATGCGCGCGCCGGCGCGGGCGCCGACATAGTTGTCGAGCAGACCGGACGCCATGTGGCGGAGCAGATGGATCTCGATCATCCGGGCCAGTGCCGGCATGACGCGGCGAATACCGTCGAGTTGCGGATCGGTGAAGCCTGCGGAATCGCGCGTCGTCCAGCTCGACGCATGAATGGCGCCGTCGGACATGTTGAGCGGCAACGCGACATAGTCGGTGTTGCCCTCCGTGCGCAGATCGGCCAGCAGCGGCACGTTGCTGACTTCGTCGCCTGTCAGACGATGGCGCACTTCGATGCCTTCGAAAAACACACGACGCAACGGGCTGAGCTGAAACTCATCGCCATCGTCCTCGCCATGCGCCATCGAGCCGATGTTGACCCCGCCTCCGGCGCGCCAGATGAAACCACGCCCGAGCAAGCTTGGATGCAGCGTGCGCACGAACACCGCCACACGAAAGAGCGGGATGCCACAAGCCACCATGCGCTCGCAGGTCTCGGCCATGAACAGTTCGGTAACGACGGCCGAGCGAGCGCCATCGGCAAGCCAGGTGATGAGGTCGTTGAGGCGCGTCGTGTCCATTGCGGAGATAGACTAGCACAGCTGTCGCGCGCTTCTCCTTTCCTCTACGGGAAAAGATGAAGCAATCGTCTCAGCCCACCTGGCCGCGGTGGCGGATGAAGTGATCGGCGATCACGCAGGCGACCATGGCTTCCGCGACCGGGACCGCGCGGATGCCGACGCAAGGGTCGTGGCGGCCCTTGGTGAGGATGTCCGTATCGGCACCGCCGCGGTCCACCGTCTTGCGCGGCGACAGGATCGACGAGGTCGGTTTCACTGCAAAACGCGCGACGATCGCCTGGCCGGTCGAGATCCCACCGAGAATGCCGCCGGCATGGTTCGACATAAAATTCGGCCCGTGATTGCCCATCCGCATTTCGTCGGCGTTTTCCTCGCCGGTCAGCGCTGCAGCATCGAACCCGTCGCCGATCTCGACGCCCTTGACCGCGTTAATGCTCATCAGCGCGGCAGCAATGTCAGAGTCGAGCTTGCCATAGATCGGCGCGCCCAGGCCGACAGGCACCCCATCGGCCACCACCTCGATCACCGCGCCAATGGACGAGCCGGACTTGCGGATGGCGTCGAGATAATCGGCATAGAACGCGGCCTTCTCCGCATCGGGACAGAAGAACGGATTGTTGCCGACCTCGTCCCAATTCCAGTTGCTGCGATCGATCTTGTGCGGCCCCATCTGCACCAGCGCGGCACGGACATTCACGCCCGGAACGACTTTGCGCGCGATGGCGCCCGCCGCCACGCGGGTCGCAGTCTCCCGCGCCGAGGAGCGACCGCCGCCGCGATAGTCGCGCAGGCCGTATTTGGCGTCATAAGTGAAGTCGGCATGGCCGGGACGGAATTTGTCCTTGATGTCCGAATAGTCCTTGGAGCGCTGGTCGGTGTTTTCGATCAGCAGCGCTATCGGCGTGCCGGTCGTGACCTGCGCTCCGGTCTGCGGATGCGCCATCACGCCGGACAGGATCTTCACCGCATCAGCCTCCTGCCGCTGCGTGGTGAAACGCGACTGGCCGGGGCGGCGGCGATCGAGATCGAGCTGGATCTCGGCGGCTTCGATCGGGATCAGCGGCGGACAGCCATCGACCACGCAGCCGATCGCCACGCCATGGCTTTCGCCGAAGGTGGTAACCCGGAACATATGGCCAAAGGTGTTGTGGGACATGAAACGCTCGCTGTTGGAGCGGATGTCGTAACGCGGGTGGTTCAGAGGGTCAAATGGCGCGGGTCAGCTGAACTTCTCCAGCCCGGATTCGCTGAATACATAGACCGCGCCTTGCTGGATCGGCAGTTCGGACACGCCGTCCGGCGTATCCATGCCGAGCGCCACCATCAGCGCGCGGCAGGTGCCGCCATGAGACACCGCGACGACATCGCCGGTCAGCTCCGATGCCCAGGCGCGGACGCGTTCCTGCACCTCGACATAGCTCTCGCCGCCCGGCGCGGGCAGGGTCCATTTATCGGCGAGACGTGCGGCAAACAGATCGGGATGTGCTGCCTCCTGCTCGGCCAGCGTCAGCCCTTCCCAGTCGCCATAGACGATCTCGCGCAGGCGGTCGTCGAGCGCGTAGTCGTCATGGGGAACGGCCAGTTGCGCGCGCACCAACTCCATGGTGTGGCGGGCACGACCGAGCGGGCTGGCGACGAAGGCCAGGTCGGTCGTGTTGCGATTGTCGCGCGCCAGCAGGTCCCTCAACACCGTGCCGGCATGGCTCGCCTGCTCGCGGCCGAGATCGTTGAGCGGAATGTCCTTGGCGCCCTGAAAACGGCCCAAGGCATTCCACTCCGTCTGGCCGTGGCGGATAAAATAGATGACCGGCTTGGGCATGAAGGACTGCGTTATTCCGCGCTGCCCATGCGGATATCCGGCGCATCCGGCACCTTGGTGCCAAGCACGTGATAGCCGGCATCGACGTGATGCACTTCGCCGGTGACGCCGCTCGACAGATCCGACAGGAAATACATCGAGCTCTGGCCGACTTCGTCGATCGAGACGTTCTTGCGCAGCGGCGCGTTCACTTCGTTGTATTTCAGCAGGTAGCGCGAGTCGGCGATGCCCGCGAATGCTAGCGTCTTGATCGGACCGGCGGAGATCGCGTTGACGCGGATGCCCTTGGCGCCCAGCATCCACTTTTCGGCGCCGTAATAGGTGAGCGTAACGATCGAGCCGCCTTCGGTCATCAGCTTCTCGGCGCGCTGCGCGATGGCGGTCAGCGAGTAGCAGGAGATCAGCATGCTCTTGCTGAAATTTTCCGCCGACGTATCGACATAGCGGCCTTCGAGCTCGTTCTTGTCGGAGAACGCGATGGCGTGGACGACGAAATCGATCTTGCCCCACTTCGCCTTCAGACGATCGAACACCGCGTCGATGGTGGCGGGATCGGTGACGTCGCAATGGCCGAGCAGTTCGGCGCCGAGTTCGGCAGCCAGCGGCTCGACCCGCTTCTTCAGGGCATCGCCCTGATAGGTCAGCGCAATTTCGGCGCCCTGCGCCTGGCATGCCTTGGCGATGCCCCAGGCGATAGAGCGGTTGTTGGCGACGCCCAGAATGACACCACGCTTGCCCTTCATCAGGCCTGACACTTCGCTCATATCGCCTCCGTTTCGCTGGCCGGCGAGCTTTCGCGCCGAACCTCAAATCTGCCTTTGGGGTACACCAGCACTGCTGCAGGGTATAGCCCCAAAGTGGCCCGTGAACGCGCCGTTTACCCTCTGCCCCAGCGCCGGAATAGACGCCCGGACAAGGTGTTATGATGGGTGTGGCAATTGTGGCCGTACGACATACCGATGGACCCCAGGCGATGGCAACGGCCTCATGAACGCGTTTCGGGATGGCGTGGAAAGCATGATTCCCGCGCTGCGGCGGTATGCCCGCGCGCTGGCACGCGACAGCGATATTGCCGACGACCTGGTCCAGGACACGCTGGTGCGGGCGCTGCGTTCGGAAAAACTCTTTCTGGGCGGCGACTTGCGCAGCTGGCTCTATACGATCCTGACCAACCTCAATCGCAACCGCCGCCGCTCGCTGGCGCGCAAACCCGTCTTCACCGAACTGTACGACAACAATGCCGACGCGTCAGGCACCGAAGCCGAAGGCCGCGACATCTCGCGAGCCTTGGCCCATCTCGTGGAGGAGCAGCGCTCGGTGCTGCTGCTCGTGATGCTCGAAGGGCTGAGCTATCGCGAAGTCGCCGACATCCAGGGGGTGCCGATCGGCACCGTGATGTCGCGCCTCGCCCGCGCCCGTGCCCACGTCAAAGCCTATCTCGACGGCGAGCGCCCTGCGCTCCGCGCGGTCAAGTGATTGCAGAGGACCGACCATGACCGATCCGAACATCCCCGTCACCGAAGACGAATTGCACGCCTTCGTCGATGACGAATTGCCGGCCGAACGGCGCGCCGATGTGGAGGCCTGGCTGAAGGCACATCCGGACGACGCCGAGCGCGTCCGCAGCTGGCGCAGCATGGCTGAGCTGTTGCACGCCCGTTACGACGCCGTTGCCGAAGAGCCGGTGCCACAGCGGCTCGAACTCGAACGGCTGACCCGGCAATCGCAATCGCGGCCTTGGATATACGGCGCCGTCGCTGCAGCGCTGGTGGCGTTTTTGGCCGGCGGCAGCATCGGCTGGCTGGCGCATGGGGCATCGACATCGACGTCGAGTTTCCAGACATTTGCACTGGACGCGCTCGATGCGCACCGGACCTATGTGGTGGAAGTCCGCCATCCCGTCGAAGTCGAAGGCTCCGACCGCGCCCATCTGCAGCAATGGCTGTCGAAGCGCGTCGGCTATACGATCAAGGCACCGGACCTCGAGAGCGCCGGGTTGAAGCTGGTCGGCGGACGGCTGCTGCCTGGCCCGGATACGCCGGCGGCGTTCTTCATGTACGAGACCCCGAGCGGCGAGCGCTTCACGCTGTATACGTCGCGCGCCAGGACCGACACGACCTCGATGCGCTTTGCCGAACAGGACAAGGATGGCGCCATGTTCTGGGCCGACAAGGGCGTCGGCTATGTGGTGTCAGGCACATCCGACAAAGCGCGGCTGAACACGGTGGCGCGGGCGATCTACGATCAGACGGACAAGGCCGGGGGATAGTCCCCTCGGCGGTGCATGTCATCATGCCCGCTGCCGTCATGGCGTCGGCTTGATGTCCCACGATACGCTGACATTCACCCGCAGCACTTCCTCGCCCTGGGCCACCGGAGCCGAGGTGAAATCGGCGGCGGCTTTGCGCAGCATCATCGGTGCCGGCGCGCTGCCGCTGTCTTCTGAGATGTTGATCGGCGCGCCGAGTGTGACGCCTGCGGCCTTGGCATAAAGCTCAGCCTTGCGGCGCGCATCCGCAACCGCCTGCGTCCGCGCCTCGTCGAGCAGTTGAGACGCCTTGGTGACGATGAAATTGATGCCGCCGACCTCATTGGCGCCCGCCGTGACCAGCGTATCGATGGTGGCAGCAACCTTCGTCACATCGCGGACCCGTACGGTGACACGGTTGCTGGCGCGATAGCCGGAGATGACGCTCGGGCCGCCGTTCTGCCGGGGCTGCTGCGCATATTGCGGCGACAACGACAGCCGCGACGTCTGCAGGTCCTTGTCGTCGATGCCGGCATTCTTGAGCGCCAGCAACACCTTGCCCATGGCGATGTTGTTGGCCTCGGATGCTTCGCGCGCAGTCTTGGCGTCCGAGGTGACGCCGCCATCGACGAGGGCGAGATCCGGCGGCACCGACACACTGCCCTCACCGGATACGGTGATCATTGGCGGTGCAGGTGTCTGGGCGACAGCGGGGGTGGCGATCAGCGCGATACCGAGAGCGGCAAGTTTCATATGATTTTTCATGCCGAAACCCTCGTCACCGTCCAAGGCTTCTTTATGGCGGCTTCTTTATGACCGCCTCTTGATTAAGCCGGCCGCGTCGTCACTTCAGCGGCACAAACACGTTGATGACCAGCTTGTCTTCCGTCGTCTTCAAGGGATCGGTGATGTATTCCTCGATGAAGGTGTCCTTGGCCTCCAGCTTCTTTTCGTCGAGATGATTGGTGATCGCCTCATAGGTGTTGTCCATATTGTCGTAGGAGCCGCGATGGACGAATTTCAACGCTTTGCCTTCCGGCGACATGCCCATATTCATGTTCTTCGGCAGGTTCTTGATCTCCTGATCCACCGGCATTTGGGCTATGAACGTGAAGCCGGTGTCGTCGGTCGCCGTGTAGACGATCAGGGGATTGCCCGACGATTTGATCTTCTGCTTGTCCAGGAACGTCGATAGCTGCTTGAACGCATCCATCAGCGTGTCGAAAGCGAGATCCCAATTGGCCTTGCCGGTCAAAGTGAGCACCTGCTTCGGCGTCAGCGTATTTTCCTCGCCGAACGGATCGGCGGTCTGCACCGGTGCCGGCGTTGATGGATTGGCCGGCGTGGCCGGTGCCTGGGCGGCAGCCGGCGGCGTCGCCGCTGGTGGGGCGGCGGCTGGCGGATTGGCCGGCGTGGCTGGCGCCGCCGGGCTTGCCGGCGCGGTCGGAGCCGGCGTCGGCGTGTCCGCCGGCTTCGACGCCGCGGGCGGGGTGGCGGGCGGAGATTGCGCCCAGGCTGCGACGTTCAGCGACAGCGCCGCAGAGGTCAGCGCGGCAGCGGTGGCAAAGCGGGACAGACGGGTGCGGAACATGCGAAAAGTCTCCAATGACGGCCGGCACGGCGAACAGACGCGATGGTAACATGCGTCGCCAATGGCCGCACTGGCCATTGCAGCCCGTCTCGCCATATAAAGCAGGCAACATCAGGACGGACCATGAGCGCGCTGGCCAATCACTCCTTCGCCAAGATGAACGGCATCGGCAACGAGATCGTCGTGATCGACATGCGGGACACCGCCGGTCCGATCACCCCGGCCGATGCCCGCGCCGTGGCCAAGGCCGATGGCGGTATCGCCTATGACCAGTTGATGGTGCTGCAGAAGCCGCGTCTGCCCGGCACCGAGGCGTTCGTCTCGATCTACAACAATGACGGCTCGGAAGCCGGTGCCTGCGGCAACGGCATGCGCTGCGTGGCGCGGCAGACTTTTGCCGAGACCGACAAGACCGGTCTCACTTTCGAGACCCGGGCGGGACTGATCAATTGCTGGCGCGCGGCGGACGGCGAAACCTTCACCGTGGACATGGGCATGCCGAAGTTCGGCTGGCAGGACATTCCGCTGGCCGAAGAGTTTCGCGATACCCGCGGCATCGAATTGCAGATCGGGCCGATCGATGCGCCGATCCTGCACACGCCATCGGTGGCGAGCATGGGCAATCCGCATGCGATCTTCTGGGTCGACGACATCCACGCCTACGACCTCGAACGCTTCGGGCCGTTGCTGGAAAACCATCCGATCTTTCCGGAGCGCGCCAATATCACCCTCGCCCATATCGTCGATCGCGAGCATATCGTGATGCGGACCTGGGAGCGCGGTGCCGGCCTCACCAAGGCCTGCGGCACCGCCGCCTGCGCCACGGCGGTTTCGGCCGCGCGTCTGCGCCGCACCGAGCGAAAGGTGCACATGACACTGCCCGGCGGCGAACTCGTGATCGACTGGCGCGAGAGCGACGACCACGTGCTGATGACCGGCGGCCTGTTTGCGTCCGTGGCTTAACGCTTGTCCCGGACGCGGTGCAGCGCTCTTGCGCTGCTCCGCAGAGCCGGGACCATACGAAGCGCCGCAGTTCATGCTGGTCCGGCTCTGCGAAGCGGCATCAGTAATGCCGCATCGCGTCCGGACAGGATCGCGTCAATCCAGCTTCTCGCCCGACGCATAATCTTCGGCGCGTTTGAACGCAGGGCGCGCGGCGCAGCGATCGAGGTAGCGGTCGAAAGCCGGACGCGACGGCACCATCTTGAAATTGCGAACCGCGAAGTTGAGGCCGGAGCCGATGGCGATGTCGGCGGCCGAGAACTGCTCGCCGAGAATCCAGGGCCCCTCTTCCAGCGCGGCTTCGAGCACGTCGAACACGCGCTGCGCATCGCCCCACCCGGCAGCGACGGGATTGAGCTCCATCTTGGTGGCGATCTGCGCGATCGCCGGCTCGATGCAGCCGGGTGCATAGAACAGCCAGTAGAGATACTTTGCGCGATGCACGTCGCCGAGTTCAGGCGCGAGCTTCGCCTCGGGATAGCGCTCGGCCACGTAAGCGCAGATGGCCGCAGCTTCCGCCATGGTGGCTTCGCCATCCTGCAGCGCAGGGACTTTGCCCATCGGATTGACCGCCAGGAATTCGAGCGTGCGCTGCGAGCCTTTGTGGATGTCGATCAGCACGCGCTCGTAGGGAACGCCGGTTTCTTCCATCGCCCACAAAGCAGTGAACGATCGCGTGCGCGGCGACCAATAGAGTTTCATCATCGGCGATCTCCCGTTTGCGAGAAGATTGTTCTGCGGAGTTTCGGTGCCCGGCGCAAGACGAGCCACATGCGACGGCGGCG
>JAPLPC010000243.1:0-492 GCA_026400425.1 Hyphomicrobiales bacterium
ATCTGATCGGTCCAGAAGCGCTCGAGGCGATGCAGCGACTTGTTCAGCGTCGCGAACTCGGCGTTCGAGATGCCGCCCACCTGCTCCACCGTCTTGACGTGCTTCTGATACAGCGCGTCGACGATGTGGCGGATTTCCTGGCCCTGGGAGGTCAGGCGGATGCGGACCGAGCGACGGTCAACGCGCGAACGCTGATGATCGAGGAAGCCGAGTTCGACCAGCTTCTTCAGATTGTAGGACACGTTGGAGCCGAGATAGTAGCCGCGGGTGCGCAGCTCGCCGGCGGTCAATTCCTTGTCGCCGATATTGTAGAGCAACAGCGCCTGCACCGAATTGATATCAGCACGGCCACGACGGTCGAATTCGTCCTTGATGACGTCGAGCAGGCGGCGATGCAGCCGCTCCACCAGCGTCAGGGCTTCCAGATACAACGGCTGAACCGGCGCCTGGCCGGGAACGAGATCGACGCTTTCCACCGTCGCAACGGACTTG
>JAPLPC010000243.1:527-17001 GCA_026400425.1 Hyphomicrobiales bacterium
AACGGACTTCATCAAGACACTACCCCTGCTGTCGTTTTTATCGACTTATTCGACGAAACTTGTGTCTCGTCTGATAGGCCCAACTTAAGCGGCGGCTTTGAAGAAGCGGCTAAAAAAGACAATAAAGAGATCATGAATTTGCGACAGTGAATCGTCGATTAAGTCTACAAAAACAGGGCTTTTTGCAGCTTTTGATTCACGATCACGCGCCGATGTTCTCGCCCTGTTCGCGCACCTGTGCTGATGCGGGACAGCATCGTTCAAATGCGAAAGATGCAGGTAAGCTTCATGACCGCCGCGTTAGGGTGACTCGAACGTTACCGGGGTTAACGCGGATAAATTTCCTCGAATTTTAACGATGCGGACCCTCCGCATGGCGGGGCATTCCGGGGCGCGCAGCACGCGAACCCGGAATCTTCCCGCGGCTTGGCTGTGCGAGCTTCCGCAGGATGAGATCTCGGGTTCGCGCGCTGCGCGCCCAGGGATGACGGTTGTACTGGGTACGCGCACTGCGGCCCGGACAAGACCTGCTAAGCCACGCCGCGCGTCTGCCCGCCCCAATACGGCGCGCGCAAGGCCTTGCGATCGATCTTGCCTAAACCCGTCACCGGAATCTCCGCGACGAAGTCGATGCTCTTGGGCGACCACGGAGCGCCGCGTTTGTCTTTGACATGCGCCTGCAACTCGGCAGCCGAATTGTTGGCGCCGCTCTTCAACACCACGAACGCTTTCACCGCCTCGCCCCATTTTGGATCGGGAATGCCGATCACGGCAGCCGACGCCACCGCATGATGCGCCATCAATGCATCCTCGACTTCGCGCGGATAGATGTTGAAGCCGCCGGAGATGATCATGTCCTTGGTGCGGTCGACGATATAGTAGAAGCCGTCGGCATCTTTCACCGCGACGTCGCCGGTGTGCAGCCAGCCGCCGCGAAAGGCTTCTTTGGTTGCATCCGGTCGCTTCCAGTAGCCGTCCATCACCAGCGAGCCGCGCACACAGATTTCGCCGGGCGCGCCGATCGCGACCTCGTTGAGATCGCTGTCGAGCAACTTCACCTCGACCATCGGATTGGCACGGCCGCAGGAGCCGAGACGGCCGGGCTTGGAGTCGTCGTGATCGATCTTGCGCATGGTGGTGATGATCTGCGGGCATTCGGTCTGGCCGTAGAGCTGCACGAACACATTGCCGAAGATGCGAACGCCTTCGCGCAGCCGATCCGGCGACATAGGCGCAGCGCCGTAGACGATCATCTGCAATGACGACAGGTCGTGCCGGGCGCGCAGCTCCGGCGCATCGATCAGCGCATAGATCAGCGTCGGCACCAGGAAGGTCGCATTGATCTGCTCCTCCTCGACTACCCGGCAATAGGTCGCCGCATCGAAGCCCTGCACCAACCGCGCGAAGCCGCCGCGCATCATCACAGGAAACAGCGTGATCCCGGCAGCATGGCTGATCGGCGTCGCAGCGAGATAGCGGATCTCGGCCGGCCAATCCCAATCCGCATAGATCGCCAGCGACATCGCCACCAGCACCCGATGCGGCAGCATCACGCCTTTGGAGCGGCCCGTGGTGCCGCCGGTATAGGCCAGCCAGCAAATGTCGCCGACATGGCTGTCATCGATCAAGGGCGCCGGCGCGGCCTGCGGCAGTTCGGCGAGCAGATCACGCGCGCCCTCCAGCGGGCCGAACGACAACAGATGCTTCAGCCCGGCCACGCGACTGCGCAGCGCCTGACCGCGGCCGGCGAACTTGCCGGCTTCCACGATCAGTGCAGAAATTTCGGCATCCTCGACAATGAAGGCGTGATCGTCCTCGGCGGCCATCGGATGCAGCGGCGTATAGCGCAGGCCCATCACGGCGGCGGCTGATATCGCGGCCCATGTTTCGGCGCGGTTGCCGGAAAGAATGGAAAGCGCGTCGCCCTTGCGCAGGCCGAGATCGCGATACAGGGTGATAAAGCGCGCCACCACGTCGCCGAATTCGCGATAACTCCAGCGGAGATGGCCGTCGGCCAGCGCAGGCTGGTCGCCGTAACGGGCAATGGCACTGACGATGAGGCTGCCGGCGGTGCCGCCGGAATAGAGCTGGTCCACTTGTCTCTCCCTGCTGGCAGGGCCGTCTGCGCGGCCTCTGCAGATCATCTACACTATGGCGGGCGTTCGCGCGCGGCCATCCAGGCCAGTGCGAGATAGGCCGCCAGAAACGCCGCCTGCATCCCGACCACCAGCAGATTGCCGCCATAGATGGTCGGAAACATCAATTCGATCACCGCCATCGAGACCACCGTGGTGAGCCACACCACAGCGCCCCACGGCGTCGCCAGCCAAAGGCCGACGGCACTCACCAGTTCGATGACGGCGAAATAGACGGTGGCCGACTGCCAGGCCATGGACTGGCCCTCGAACGCCTCGTCCTCTGTGCCGACGAAGCCGGTGACCTGGGCCCAGTGATAAAGACCCTGCAGCATCGAGACCAAGGCCATGACGCGCAGGAACAGCACCAGACGGCGGGTCCAGACGTTTTCGTCGCTCTCGGTGCGCTCCGACGAGATGGCGGCGACGGAAACGCCGAGATCCCGGGCCCGATCATGCGCGGCACCGTCGCGTGGCTTGGACTCAGACATCAGTCTGCCCGGACTGGGCCGCCATACGGCGATAGCGGGAGGCGCTCATATGATTCATGGGGCTTTTTGTGGCCCGACGGGCCCGGGAAAGCAATGTGCGAAGCCGCCATGCCCAGCCACCCGCCGCAGTGACGGCGGCGCATTGAAATGCTAGGCTTGGAACAAGTCCAATTTGCAGCACCACATGTGAAGTGGTCGGTTGAGGAGACGGTATTATGGCAATCAAATTCGGGCGGCCGATCGAATTGCGCGATGTCGCGTCCCGTCCGCCTGTCACCGTGGCCCCGTCCCTCGGCTTGACCACCCGCCTGCGCCGCAACCGCAAGAGCGAATGGGCGCGCCGGATGGTGCGCGAGAACACCGTCACTACGGACGATCTGATCTGGCCACTATTCGTGGTCGAAGGCGACAACGGGCGCACGCCGATCGCCTCGATGCCCGGTGTCGAGCGGCTGACCGTGGATCAGGTGGTGCGCGATGCCGAGCGCGCGATGAAGCTTGGCATTCCCTGCATCGCCCTGTTTCCCTACACGGATTCCGCGTTGCGCGACGAAACCGGGTCGGAAGCCTGCAACGGCGGCAATCTGGTGTGCCAGTCGGTGCGCGCCATCAAGGCCGAATTCCCGGATCTCGGCGTGCTTTGCGACGTGGCGCTCGATCCCTATACCAGCCATGGCCATGACGGGCTGCTGCAGGACGGCCGCATCCTCAATGACGAGACCGTGGCCGTGCTGGTGCGCCAGGCGCTGGTGCAGGCCGAAGCCGGCTGCGACGTCATCGCGCCCTCCGACATGATGGACGGCCGCGTGGGCGCCATCCGCGCGGGGCTGGACGATGCCGGCTTTGGCGACGTGCAGATCATGGCCTATGCCGCCAAATATGCATCTGCCTTCTACGGCCCGTTCCGCGACGCCATCGGCTCGGCCAAGACGCTGAACGGCGACAAGCGCACCTATCAGATGGACTCCGCCAATTCCGACGAGGCGATCCGCGAGGTCGAGCTCGATCTGGCCGAAGGCGCCGACATGGTGATGGTCAAGCCCGGCATGCCCTATCTCGACATCATCCGCCGCGTGAAGGACACGTTCGCGGTGCCGACCTTCGCCTATCAGGTGTCCGGCGAATACGCGATGATCATGGGCGCCATCAACAATGGCTGGCTCGATCGCGACCGCGTCATCATGGAAAGCCTGGTCGCCTTCAAGCGCGCCGGCGCCGACGGCATGCTGACTTATTTTGCGCCGGAAGCCGCCGAGCGGATTCGCGCCGGGCGGTAGGCCACCTTGCCCCGGACGCGATGCAACACGCAGTGTTGCTTCGCTGAGCCGGGGCCGTAGCAAACGCGGGCGGGTGTGACGGTCCCGGCTCTGCGAAGCAGCGTGGAGAACGCTGCAGCGCGTCCGGGACATTTGGTGCAACACTTACGCGCACTTGCAGCCCTCCCCCTTCATCGCCATGTCATTGTCGCGGCGATCGATGGATCGCGACGACAGAAGGGGTTGCAGCCATGTCCGATACCGGCCCGCGTTACGGCAGCCAGCAGGGTGATACGTGGCGCAGCAACGGCACGCCGCCGCGTGGCGATGCTTTCGATCCCTACGCGCAGCCCGACCTGTTTCGCGGCGTGCTGGCCCGACGCATGATCGCGTTTCTGGTCGATGTGGTGGTGATCTCGATCCCGATCATTCTGGCGGTGATCTTCATCGCCATCTTCGGCGTCGTCACCTTCGGCCTCGGCTGGGGCCTGTTCTGGCTGGTTTCACCGGCGACGGTGATCTGGCCGGTCGTGTATTACGGCATGTCGCTGGGCGGGCCGCATTCCGCCACCTGGGGCATGCGGATGATGGATCTGCAGATGCGCACCCTGTCGGGCAGTCCCGGCTACTTCGTGCTCGGCTGCGCCCACGCGGTTCTGTTCTGGGCATCCGTGTCGCTCTTGACGCCGCTGGTCCTGGTCGTCGCGCTGCTCAACGGGCGCCGGCAGCTGCTGCATGACCTCGTGCTGGGAACTGTCGTGGTGAATGCCTCGGCTGCGCGGGCGCCGGTGGGATATCCGGGGTAGCCGATTGGCTACTCTGGGCACGGACGGATTGCAAAACCGAGGTGTAGCGGATTCCGCTACGCTGCACCTTAAGTGAGCGACCGCCCGCCAAATTCATTGACCGTTAGCCCGGCCGGCGCAATGCTGTGTCCACCGCTTCGGAGCCGACCACCGCCCGTGACCCAGCACTCCCGCGACACTCCGCAATTCTACCTGACGGCGCCGTCGCCGTGCCCGTATCTGCCGGGCCGGCACGAGCGCAAGGTGTTCACCCATCTCGTGGGCGACAAGGCCGGCGATCTCAACGACCTCCTGACCCATGGCGGCTTCCGCCGCAGCCAGTCGATTGCCTATCGCCCGGCCTGCGACCAGTGCCGCGCCTGCATCTCGGTGCGCGTGATCGCCGATGAGTTTCAGCCGTCGCGGAATTTTCGCAAGGTGCAGGCTCGCAATGCCGATGTGATCGGCGAGCAGCGCAGCGCAGTGCCAACCTCCGAGCAGTATTCCGTGTTTCGCGCCTATCTCGACCAGCGACACCGGCTCGGCGGCATGGCCGACATGACCGTGCTCGATTATGCGATGATGGTGGAAGACTCCCATGTCGAGACCCGCATCATCGAATATCGCCGCCGCGGGCCGGACAGCGGCATCACCGGTCGCGGTGGGGATCTGCTCGCGGTGGCACTGACCGATGTGCTGAGCGACGGACTGTCGATGGTGTATTCGTTCTTCGAGCCCGGCGAAGAAGCACGCTCGCTCGGCACTTTCATGATCCTCGACCATATCGCGCGCGCCAGGAAGATGGGCCTGCCTTACGTCTATCTCGGCTACTGGATCGAGGGCTCCAAGAAGATGGACTACAAAGGGCGCTACCTGCCGCAGCAAAGGCTGGCGCCGAGCGGATGGCTGCGGGTGGATACATCAGGCGAGATGCAAAGTGAGCCGGAAGAGTAGGCCCGTGGCGGCGATTGCTGAGCCGGATGTCATCGTGTTGGGGTAGTGTCTTCGTATCGTATCAATCCTGACAGGAGACGATCATGTTGCGCAGGGCCATTGCTGTCGCCGCCTCAGCCGACAGCAAATCGGCGCTGGCCTGTGCTGGCAAGCTCGCACCGGAAGCTCGGCTGATCTATGACAAGGCCGCACCCGCGATCCGCACCGACACGGTGATCCGCGATGCCTTACCGGGCATCGTACGCCCGATGGTGATTGGTGGCAGAGTCTCGCGTAGCACTGCCAAGGACAGCGGAGAAGCGGCAGGACTTTGCCTGCGGGAGTTGCAGGTTACAGCAAGCCGCTGAGAACCGATCCTTCACCCCAGGAAGAAATCCACGACCAGCTTCACATTCAGCGCGATGATCACGACGGCGGTGATCGCCGCCAGAGCCGTGACCCAGCGCGGCGCCACGAACGGGCCCATCTTGCTCTTGCTTGCGGTGAACATCACCAGCGGCACCACGGCGAACGGCAACTGCAAACTCAGCACCACCTGGCTGAGGATGAGCAACTGACCGGTGCCCTTCTCGCCATACCAGATCGTCACCGCCACCGCCGGAACGATGGCGATCATGCGGGTGATCAAGCGGCGCAGCCATGGCGGCATCTTCAGGCGCAGGAAGCCTTCCATCACGATCTGCCCCGAAAGCGTGGCGGTGATGGTCGAGTTCAAACCGCAGCACAGCAGCGCGATCGCAAACAGCGTCGGCGCCAGACTTGAGCCCAGCAACGGCGCGAGGAAGGCGTGGGCCTGATCGAGCTCGGCGACGTCCGTCCGGCCCGATTTGTGGAAAGTGGATGCGGCCAGGATCAGGATCGAGGCGTTGATGGTCAGCGCGAGGCAGAGCGCGATGGTCGAGTCCCAGGTCGACAGCTTGATCGCTTCGCGCCTCTCTTCGACGCTGTCGCCATAGCCGCGGGTCTGTACCAGGCCGGAATGCAGATACAGATTATGCGGCATCACGGTGGCGCCGAGAATTCCAAGCGCCAGGAACAGCATCTCCTTGTTGGCGATGATTTGCGTGGTCGGCGCGAAACCGCGGATCACCTGCCCCCAGTCGGGATCGGCCATGGCGATCTGGATGGCAAAACAGGCGGCGATGACGCCGAGCAAGGTGACGACGAAAGCTTCGATCCAGCGAAAACCATAGGCTTGCAGCGCGAGGATGAGGAAGACGTCGAACGCGGTGATGATGACCCCGATCTCCAGCGGAATGCCGAACAGGAGATTGAGCCCGATGGCGGTGCCGATCACCTCGGCGAGATCAGTGGCCGTGATCGCAACCTCGGCGGAAATCCACAGCAGCCAGGCGACCGGCTTGGGGTAGGCGTCGCGGCAGGCCTGGGCGAGATCCCTGCCCGCGCCGACGCCGAGCCGCGCACACAGCGACTGCAGCACGATGGCCATCAGGTTGGACACCAGCGCGACCGTCAGCAGCGCGTAGCCGAATTTGGAGCCGCCTGCGAGCGAGGTCGCCCAATTTCCGGGATCCATGTAGCCCACGGCAACGAGATAGCCCGGCCCCAGAAAGGCCAGCAGCTTGCGCCAGAAGGAACCATTCTTGACGGTTTGAATCGTCCCGAACATGCCTGCCAGCGACGGATCGCCGGCGCTGCTTCGCCAGCCCGGCAGATCGACGGCTGGCGCCGATACGGCGGGCGCAGACGATGCCGGGTTCACGGTTTCGACGGTGACGGGCGATTTGGCATCCATATCAGCAAGATGGCGGAAATCAGCGCTTATTGCAACTAACTTGCAACTGCATCTGGCGGATACGTTATTTTTGGCGCCGATCCGGCGCCGGTTCGAAGGGAACGATCGTATGGATCCCAAGCATCACGTCGGTTTCGATCTGCAACGCTTCGTCCAAGCCCAGCAGCCGATATATGCGACGGCCCTCGCCGAACTGGCCGCGGGCGAAAAACGATCGCACTGGATGTGGTTTATCTTTCCCCAAGCCGACGGACTTGGGCATAGCGAAATGGCACGGCGCTATGCGCTGCGCTCGCTCGACGAAGCAATCGGCTATCTCGCGCATCCGCTGCTCGGAGCGCGGCTGGTCGAATGCACAGGGGCGGTGCTGCGGCATACCGATCGATCCGCCCATGCCATCTTCGGCGCGCCCGACGACGCCAAGTTTCGGTCGTGCATGACATTGTTCGCCACGGCGGACCGATCCGGCGGTGTGTATCGCGAGGCGCTGCAGTCGTTCTTTTCAGGGCAGCGCGATGACAAGACCGAGCGTATCATCAGCGATTGGCAACACCGCCACCCGCGTCGCTAACAGCTTGGCGTCGATCAGAGCACGGCCCGGATCAGGCCGAGCGCCTGAGCTTCCTGAGCTTCGAGATACCAGTTGCTCGGCGCTTTCTTCAGAAGCTCTTCCATCGTGATGCGCGAACCGCTCACCAGATTTTCGAAACCTTCGTTCTGGATCGCGATGGAGCATTTGATCTCGTTCAACGTCGCTTCGACAGAGGCGAGACACGCGGTCAAAGGGCCGTCGAAAGTGACCGTCTTGCTGAGTTTGCGTTCGTGGATCATCAGCCGGCTGCCGCGGGCGACATAACGGTTATCACGCGCAAAAAAGCTCATGAAGGTGACGCCGGCGGAATAGATCGCCGCCTTGCCGAGAAAGACAAAATGGCGCTCGGGATAGATCTCGCTGTGAAAACGGATATCCTCACCCATCATGCGCGCGACTTCCGGATCGCCACCGAGCGTCGAGATTTCGACGACGACGAGCTGCCTGTCTTGCGCATCATCGAGCTGCGCGCGGAACTGCTTGTACATGTCATAATCGACACTTCCGGACAGCAGCACGGCCGGCGACTGAAAGTCGCCTGCCTGTAACGGCGTATCGGACGTCTTCTGGTCGTCGGGCTTGCGCTTGCTCATTTCGGCTGCACCGGCGCCTTGCCCAGATCATTTTCGTGCATTGGAGCATTCTGTGGTTTGACCTGCCCGGTCTGCTCGTTCTTCAGGTCCACCGCATGCTGCATGTTCATGCCGACAAACGTCACGACGATCATAAGCGCAACGACGATGCCAGCTATGACGATAAATTTTCCTGCGCCCTTGGGCGGCGGGCTCGGGTTCGGTGTCGGCAAGATCGTCTCCTATCGTGATACCAAGGCAACACGAATGGGCGCCCGCAGTTCCCGTCCCCGTCGAGGACGAGCCACAGCTTTTAATGCGTCTTGCTGTCATTCCATTTTTCGAGATCCGGTTTGCTCTTCGGATCATACTGGTCTTTCTCCGGCGGGCCTTTCCATGGCTCGTCGGTCTGCTTCGGGCTGTCCCAGTCTGTCTTCTGGCGCGGATCGTCTTTCGGGGTTTCTTTGCTCATTCCGGCTTCCTCAAGATAGTGGCGGCGCAGTGAGAATCTTGTCGATGGTAATTGGGAAATCGCGTACGCGTTTCCCGGTGGCGTGGAAAATGGCATTGGCGACGGCGGCCGCGGTGCCGACGATGCCGATTTCGCCGAGCCCCTTGACGCCGATCGGGCTGACCTTGTCGTCCTGCTCATCGACGAAGATGACTTCGATATCCTCGACGTCAGCATGCGCGGGGATGTGATACTCGGCAAAATTCGCGTTCATGATCTTGCCGAGGCGATGGTCGGTCATACCCTCTTCATGCAACGCCATGCCGATCCCCATCACCACGCCGCCCAGGATCTGGCTGCGCGCGGTCTTCGGGTTGAGGATCCTGCCGGCGGCGGCGGCACAGACGACACGGGTCACGCGGACCACGCCGAGATCCTCATCGACCTGCACTTCCGCGAACACGGCGGAATGCGTGTAGCTGATATAATTCATCATCTGGATGAGGCTTGGACTGACCTTGCCCTGTTCGGTGAGCTCGCTCAATCCGGCGGCATGCATGATCTCGGATATGGCGAGACCGCGTGCAGGATCGTCCTTGCGGAAGATGCGACGTCCCTCCAGCGCGACATCGTCGAAACTCGCATCCGCCAGCGGCGAATTCGCCATCTTGGTCGCGAGCTTGAACAAGGATTGCTTGAGCGCATCGCAAGCGGCCTGTACCGCAGAGCCGTTCGACGCGGCAGTCCACGATCCACCCTCCACAGGTGACATCGGAAGGCTGGAGTCGCCAATGCGTGCCTGCACATCCTCAAGCGGCAGCCCGAACGCGTCGGCGCCGATCTGGGTCAGGATCGTCCAGGTGCCGGTGCCGATATCGGAGGCTGCTGTCGCCACTTCGAGGGTGCCGTCTTGCTTAAGCGTTGCGCTGGCCTGCGCCTTCTGCAGGAACGCATCCCATATGCCGGTCGATACGCCCCAACCAACCAGCTGGCGCCCGTCCCTCATCGCCCGCGGCTGCTGCGCGCGACGCTCCCAGCCGAACGCGGCAGCGCCCGCGCGGTAGCACTCCATCAGCGCCTTGGAGGTAAACTCCTTATTGGTGTTCTCATCCTTCTGCGCAAAGTTGATGCGCCGCATTTCCAGCGGATCGATGCCGAGTTCGTAAGCCAACTCGTCCAGCGCGCATTCCATGGCCGTGACGCCGATCGCAGCGCCGGGTGCGCGCATGTCACAGGGAGTCGCGGTGTTGAGCTTGGCCAGTTGATAGGTCAGTTTGACGTTGTCGCAGTGATACATCAGGCCAGACCAGTTCACGACGGCTTCCTGATAATCCTCGTAATGCGATGTGGCGGCAACCGCATCATGCATGATCGATTGCAGGCGCCCGTCGCGATCCGCGGCCAGCGAGACCGTCTGATAGTTGTCCGGGCGGTAGCCGATATGGAACATCTGCTTGCGCGTCATGGTGACACGGACAGAGCGTTCCAGTTCGAGGCTGGCCATGACGGCGAAGAACAGCTGGTGCTGCGGACGCAGGCCCGAACCGAAGGCACCGCCGACATAGTGATTGACCACGCGGACATCGTCGCCACTGAGGCCAAATACGGAGGTGACATAGCCCTGCGCATTCTGCGAACCTTGCGTCTTGTCGTAGATGGTGAGCTTGCCCCCCTGTTCGTACACGCAGGTCGAGCCGAACATTTCCATGGGATTGTGGTGTTCGGGATTGATGCGGTAGTCACGGCTGATCTTCACGGGCGCATCAGCATAGGCCTGCTCGGCAGCGCCGCGCGGATCGGGCGGCGGCGGAATGCCACTGCGCTTCTCGGGCGGCACATAGGCCTCGTTCCGCTTGCGCGCGAGCTCTGTGCAATGCGGATCGGCTTCGTAGGCGATTGCGATCAGCGACGCCGCATCGCGCGCCGCCTCGAATGTCTCGGCGACGACAAGCGCCACCGGCTGGCCGTCGAACAGGATACGATCCGAGTGCAACGGGCGGAACGGATGTCCGGGCGGTGCCACGTCGTCGCGCCACTTGCGATCGAGCCACGCGGCCTTGCCGCGATTTTCGTGCGTAAAAATCTCCACCACACCGGGCATGCGACGCGCGGCTGTCAAATCCATTGATGAAATATGGCCGGCTGCGATCGTGCTGCTCACGATGTAGCCGTACAACATACCGTTCGTGGAATATTCGGCCGCATATTGCGCCTTGCCGGTGACCTTGAGGCGGCCATCGACGCGGCTGGTAGGGCGCCCGACATGCAGTTGTTCGATCACTGACATCACTGCTTCCTTACTGAATCACTTTGTCGGATTGGTTCTGCGGCATGCCGGCGGCAGCCTGTGCGAGCGCACGCGCAATGGCACGGGTTGCGAGCTCGATCTTGAAGTCGTTCTCGCCCTGCCCCTTTGCGTCGCGCAAAATGAGCTGAGCCACGGCTTCGAACACACGCGGCTCCGGCGCCTGCCCGCGCAGCGATTGCTCGGCTTCAACGTCGCGCCACGGCTTGTGAGCGACGCCGCCGAGCGCGATACGCGCGTCCTTGATTGTGCCGTTCTCGATCTGCAGCGCCGCTGCCACCGACACCAGCGCAAAGGCATAGGACAGCCGGTCGCGCAGCTTCAAATAGGTGAAATGACTGCCGAACTGTGGTGCCGGAATAGCGACGGCAGTGATGAGCTCGCCCTGCTGCAGCGTATTGTCGCGCTCGGGCATATCGCCCGGCAGACGATGAAACTCCGCAAACGGAATCTCGCGCTGTCCCTGCGGGCCTTCCACCTCGACGGTGGCGCCGAGCACCGCCAACGCCACGCACATATCCGATGGATGCACGGCAATGCAGGCGCTGCTTGCGCCGAGAATGGCATGGATCCGGTTGACGCCGCCGATGGCAGAGCATCCGCTGCCGGGCGCACGCTTGTTGCAGGCTGTCGATGGATCATAGAAATAATAGCAGCGTGTACGCTGTAGGAGATTGCCACCGGTCGTGGCGGCATTGCGCAGCTGCGGCGACGCTCCTGCGAGGATCGCGCTCGCCAACAGCGGCCAGCGCGCCTGCACGTCGGGATGCCAGGCGAGGTCAGAATTGCTGACCAGCGCACCCACGCGCAGTTTATCCCCGGACACCTCGATCGATTTCAACGGCAGTCGGTTGATATCTACCACCAACGCCGGTCTCGCCACGTCGTATTTCATTAGATCGACGAGATTGGTGCCGCCTGCCAGCGCGCGCGCGTCGGGATTGGCGAGCGCCGTAATGGCGTCCGCGACCGTATCGGGCCGAACGTAATCGTAGCGGTTCATTCTGCTGCCTCCTTCATGGCAGCGCGCGACTGCATGACGTCTTCGATCGCATCGGCAATGTTCGTGTAGGCGCCACAGCGACACAGATTGCCGCTCATATGCTCGCGGATCTCGGCCCTGCTGTGCGTATGCCCTTCCGCCAACAATCCTGCGGCCGAGCAAATCTGACCCGGCGTGCAATAGCCGCACTGGAAGGCATCGTGCTTGATGAAAGATGCTTGCAGCGGATGCAACTGGCCGTCGTCCGCCAGCCCTTCGATGGTCGTGATCTCCGCGCCATCGCGGGTCACGGCGAGCTGCAAACAGGAATTGATGCGTTGGCCATCGATGAGCACGGTGCATGCACCGCATTGGCCTTGGTCGCAGCCCTTCTTCGCCCCGGTGAGCGACAGTCGTTCACGCAACAAATCGAGCAACGTCACCCATGGCTCAATCGCGAGCTGATGGCGCTGTCCGTTGACGGTGAGTGAAATTGGAATTCGGGAGCTTGCAAATTGATCCACGGCAGCCTCGCTATGCGTTTGGCTTAGAACCGTTTTAAACGCAGCATGTTCCCAGCAAACGCTGCTGCTTTCTTCGCCATCGGCATCGTCTGCGCACCGCTCTCTGCAAATCGCATCATCGCGCAAGTTGGGAAGAGCACGACGCGCCAGTGTTGCGGTACTCGGCGGCCGTGCCCGACCACCACGCCATCGACAGCGACGCGGCGGAACTGGTCGGCACATCTGTTGTTGGGTCGGAGTGGAGGCATCATGCATTACGCAATCATTTATTTGAGCACGCTCGCAGTCTTACTCCCCCTCGATTTCGCGTTCCTCGCAACCATCGGGCAAAGGATGTACGTCGCGCATATTGGCGACCTGATGCTCGACCAACCGCGGCTGTCGGCCGCGGTGCTCTTTTATGCGCTCTATCTTGCGGGCATCGTGATCTTCGTGAACGGCAGTGATCCCGCCAACTGGTCGGGCAATCTGCTGCGCGGCGCGCTGTTCGGGCTGTTTTGCTACGCGACCTTCGCTTTGACGAATATGGCGATCCTGAAATCATGGCAGTGGTCGCTCGTCATTCCCGACGTGGCCTGGGGCATGGTGCTTACGGCTGTTGCTGCATCGCTCGGCGGCCTCCTCGCCAACTGGATTTCGGCACGCTTCTGAGGAGCCTTGGATGTCAGACGCTTATGACTACTATCTGTCCCACGCCGTCGTCGCGACGCGGAAAGCTAGACAGATGCCCCACGGCCCGATCCGGGACAAGCAACGCACTGTGGCGCGGGTCTATCACCTGCTGGCCAAGGAGGCGGCGTTCGCCTCGAACGTCCAATACATCGGCGACTTCCGTGGCGCCCGCAAAGCCGAAAGACTCATCTCCCGCAGCAATTGACTGCCGCCCAGCAGGGCGACGGCTGACACGCCAACAGGAGAAGTAAAATGGTAATCAGACATCTGGCGATCGCGATGACCACAGTCATGGTCCTCACCGGTAGCGCCCTCGCGCAAGGCGGTGGTGGAGGCGGAGGTGGCGGCGGCGCAGGCGGCAGCGCAGGCGGAGGCGGCGCAGGTGGTGGCGGATCGGCCTCCGGCTCAGGCACAAGTTCGGGGCCAAGCTCGGGTGTTGGCCCGGCGGCCAATGGCACCGCGGCCGGGGTGACCGGTGACGGGTCAGGCCTTACCGGAGGCAATGCCGGGCGCGGCGGCAACGCGTTCGGGGTCAATTCGCCGATCGGAAATAACGGGTTGGCTAACTCGCCGACGACGTCGGGGTCCGCAAGCCGAAACGGTCAGGCGGTGTCCCCCTCGACCCAGTCGCTCAGCGACCCCAGCAATACCGGTGTGATGCCATCGCGTGGTTCATCCAGCAAACGCTGAGCAAGAGGTGACGTGGTGATGGACGTGCTCCATGACCACTGCCCGGCTTTCGAGCTACGGCTCGGCGGTGGTTGTCGATCTGGCCGGCTCGACCAGATCGATCCGCGACCAGGACAGGCGGCCGTCGGCATAGGCCTCGATCAGCCGGTTCACCGGATGCTGGTCCGTCGCCACGAGGGACTGGATGGACCGGCGATGCGACATGGGCGATTTGCCCTCGCGGCTGCAGTTGCAAAACTTGCACGCCATCGCCTTGGTGGCGCTGTCTATGGTGGCGACGTGCTGATTAAGGTGTTTCCCGGCGCCGGCGACGCCGACCGCGATTCGCAGCCGCCGCCGCGCGGACTCTTTGCTTTCGCGATCCGACACGAATGTCGGCCCGTCGCAATAGAAGCAGGCACCGCGCTGCTCGCGCCACAGTCCGTAAAGTTTGTCGTTGCGATCCATGTCACGCCTGCCGAAATGCCGGCCGCCCCTGCAAGGCGGCGGTGTGTCCTCTTTAGCACATTCGCAGCGCTGGTGTCGTCGGCTTCGATGTGGATGGCGGGGATACCGGCGCCCATGCCGGTCGATGGGCGCGTTCCACCCGATTTGAGCCGCCGCTCGGCATGCACGACCTATGCAGGCCCGTATACATGATGTACATCATTCAATAAGAATGGAGCGTGACATCATGACCGACCAGCCCCTGCACGCCGATGTCGCTCCGCCGCAAGTGTCGTCCACGGCGCCGCAGATCGCGGTGCTTGCCGCTCTGGCATCGATCGGCACGCTGGCGACCAACATCCTGCTGCCGTCCTTGCCGCGGATGGCCGGCGATCTGAACGTCGCCACATCGGACGTGACGGCGGCGATCACCGTATTCCTGCTGGTATTTGCCCTCGGCCAACTGGTCGTCGGTCCGATCTCGGATCGCTACGGACGCCGCATCCCGGTGCTAGCCGGCTTCGCGGTCTTCATGGCCGGCAGCATCTGGTGCGCGCTGGCCACCGATCTTGCATCCATGCTGATCGGCCGGGCCATCCAGGCGGCGGGCGCGTGTGCGACCTCGGTACTGTCGCGCGCGATCGCACGGGATCTGTACAACGGCGCGGCTTTGGCCCGCGCTTTGGCGCTGATCATGATCGCGCAGGCCGCCGCTCCCGGCTTCTCGCCGTTGCTCGGCGGCGGACTGGATCAGGTGTTCGGGTGGCGTTCGGAATTCGTGTTCGTCGGCATCTTCGCGCTGCTGTCCGCCGTCGCCTATGGATTCGTCCTCGGCGAAACCCATCGGGCGACGCGCACGCCGCTCAATCCACGCGCGATCGCCACGACCTATCGCAGGCTCGTGGCAGACCGACATTTCCTGATTCCGGCCGCCTCCGTCAGTCTGGTGATGGGTGGCCTGTTCGCGCTGTTCTCCGCTGCGCCGCGCATCTTGATCGAAGGCTACGGCTTCACGCCGATCGCCCTCGGCCTGTTCTTCGCCGGCACGGTGATGATCGTATTCGCATCCGGCATGCTCGCCGCGCGTCTGGGGCCGCGGCTCGGGCTCGACCGCGCGATCGGCATTGGTCTCGTCATTGCCTTGATCGGTGGCGTCGCCGTGCTGCTGAGCGCATATCTACACGCCGATGTGGTGACCTTCATTGCCGCCACCTGCGTGTTTCTGCTCGGCATGGGCGTGGTCAATCCGCTCGGCACGGCGCAGACCCTGTCGCCTTTCGGCACCCATGCGGGTGCGGCCTCGGCGTTGCTAGGATTCTGGCAGATGACGGCTGCGGCCGTCGGCGTGTTCCTCGTCGCGACAATCGTACCGGATGCGTTATTGGCTCTGGGCGTCGTTCTCACAGCGGGATGCCTGCTCGCGCTGGCTCTGTACAGAATGCGCTCACGGATCATTGTCTGATCAGTGGGCGATGTAGCGCTCATACGCGCCGCGCACGATCTCATCGCTATCGATCTCGGGATCGAGCGTATAGAGGTCCTGCGCACGGCTGATGCCGCGCAGGGCGTAACGACCTGTAGAGACCAGGTAGTTGCGGCCGGTACTGTCGAGGCCGGAATGAAACGCCGATGACGTCAACAGCGGCCGATCGACGGACGAGCACATCGAAGCGATGCGGCTGACTTCATTGACCGATGGACCGACCACTGTGAAATCGAGCCGCTCGTCGCTGCCGATATTGCCGTAAAACACTTCGCCTTCATGCAACCCGACATAGGCCGTGGTGACCGGTTGATCGGCGGCTTGCCGCTTGGCGTTCAGCGCGACGATATTCTTGCGGAACTGATGTTCGGCGCACAATGCCCGGCGCTTGGCTTTCACC
>JAPLPC010000055.1:0-2043 GCA_026400425.1 Hyphomicrobiales bacterium
CGATCGATCTGCAGATAGGGCTTGCGGTCTCCGGACACCTTGACGAGCTCCAGCAAGCTGGACAGCCCGGCCATGGCATGGCGCTGGAAGAATTGCTGCCCGCCCACGCCGTCCGGTGCCCGCACGATCGAACACGGCCGGCCCTTTAGATGCGGCATCATCCATGCGCCGACCGACTCGAAATAGTCGGCGAGATCGCGCTTCGTCACCGGCGTGTCGTCGCCGGCATCGGGCCACAGCGTCTTGTCGGGATGCGAGAGGACGACACCCATCACTGTCGGCGGCTTGTTCGACGTCGCCTTGGGCTTCTGCCTGGTTGCCGGCTTCTGCTTGCTAGTGCTTTTCTGCTTCGCTGCACGTTTCGGCTTGGCGAGCGCGATGCTTTGCGGCGCATCGGCTTCCACCTCCTTTGCAGGCTTGTCCTGCCGAAGGCCTTTAAACGCCGCCTGGCGCACCATGCCCGCGCCAGTGAAGCCGGCAAATTCGATCTCAGCCACGAGCTCCGGTTCCAGCCAGTGGACGTCGCGCCCGCCGCGCGGGGCATTGTCCCCGTCGAACGGCGACGCCTTTGCCGCATGCGCCTTCAGCGCCGGCAAGATGCGTTTGACCTTGTCCTGGCCAAAGCCGGTGCCGACGATGCCGACATAAGCGAGATGGTCGCCCTTGTTGACGCCCACCAGCAGCGATCGGAACGTGCTGCCGTTGGATTTCCAGCCGCCAATCACGACCTCATGCCCGGCGCGGCATTTTGCTTTGGTCCAGTTATGCGACCGGCCGGACACGTACGCGGCCGACAGCTTCTTCGACACGATTCCCTCGAGCGACAGCTTGCAGGCCGATTGCAGAAGCGCGTCGCCGCCGCTTGTAAAATGATCGACATAGCGGATCGACGCCTGTTGATCGCCGAGCGCGTCTTCGAGCGTCTCCTTCAGCCGCGCTTTTCGCGTCTCCAGCGGCAGCTTCTGCAAATCCTCGCCATCGGCAAACACCAGGTCGAACGCGAAGAAGATCAGGCCGTCCGTATCGCCGTCCGACAATGCAGCCTGCAACACTGCAAAATCAGGCGCGCCATCTGCGTCCAGCCCGACGACCTCGCCATCGATGATTCCATCCGGCAGCTCGGCGGCCGCTGCAACGCGCGTCGGAAATTTGTCGGACCAGTCGAGACCCTTGCGAGTTTTCAACGTCGCGGTGCCGCTCTCGACGCGCAGCTGCATCCGGTAGCCGTCGAACTTGATTTCATGCGCCCAGCCGTCGCCACCCGGGGGCCGATCGACGGAGGTGCACAGCTCGGGCGCCACGAAGCCCGGCATCTGAGCAACCTTTTTGACAGCCGCTGCGCGCTTCGCTGGCGCGGTCTTCGCGGACTTTGCTTTTGTCTTTGTCCCGGTCTTTGGCTTTGGCTTGGCCTTCGTCGCGTGCGCCTCGGCGGCGTCACCCGCATTCGAGTCCCAGACGGCATCCTTCTTGATCTTGGCGCGCATGCCGATCATGAAGGGTTTGGGAGCGCGTCCTGTGCCTGCGGCAATCGCAGCCATGGCACGGCCGGATGCCACCGATCGATCTTCATCCAGGATCGCATCGCCTTTGGCATCGACTGCATGCGCGTCACGATGCTTGATCAGCAGCCAGTTGGTCCGCTTGCCGCCGTTACGATCGCGCTGCATGCGGACCAGCACGAAGCTGCCCTGCAATTTCTCGCCGTGCAGCGTGAATTTCAGATCGCCCTTCTTCAGCCCGCGCGCTGCATCCTCGGCCTCGTAGGTGCCGCGGTCCCACAGCTGCACGGTGCCGCCGCCATACTGACCCTTGGGAATAGTCCCTTCGAAATCGCCGTAATCGAGCGGATGGTCCTCGACTTCCACGGCCAGCCGCTTGTCCGCGGGGTTGAGCGAAGGTCCGCGGGTGACGGCCCAGGACTTGAACACTCCGTCCATCTCCAGCCGCAGGTCATAATGCAGGCGGGTGGCGTCATGCTTCTGGATCACGAAGCGCAACTGCTTTGCGGGAGCCACCACGATCTCGCCGTTCGGCTCGTTCGTC
>JAPLPC010000055.1:2089-2390 GCA_026400425.1 Hyphomicrobiales bacterium
CCACGATCTGTACTCCAGACGCCCAAGGGGCCCTCGCGCGAGGGGCCGGAACCAAATCCGGGAGCTTCCGTTGAAGTTCCACCGCGCAGGCGTTTGGCCCGCCAGGATTGGTAAAGAGTTGGAGGACGTATGGCCCCGCCCCGCGCATACTGGAAAGGCTCTCTCAAACTGTCGCTGGTGACATGCCCCGTGGTCATGTATCCGGCCTCGACGACGGTGGAGAAAACCAAATTTCGCATGATCAATCGCGACACCGGCAACCGGTTGAAGCAGCAGATGATCGACGCCGAGACGGGTGACA
>JAPLPC010000214.1 GCA_026400425.1 Hyphomicrobiales bacterium
CGGCGTTGCCAGTCGCTTCCGGACCGCACGCCTGCTGGTCGCGCAGGCGCATGATGCCAGCCGCCCTTCCCAGCCCGCCGCCTGCAAGGCTAAGACCGGGGAATGAGCGCGGATATCTTCGACCTGCTTATCATCGGCGGCGGCATCAACGGCACCGGTATCGCGCGCGACGCCGCCGGCCGCGGCTGGCGCGTGCTGCTGGCCGAAAAAGGTGATCTGGCGGGCGCGACATCCTCTGCGTCCACCAAGCTGATCCATGGCGGCCTGCGCTATCTCGAATATTACGATTTCAAGCTGGTCCGGCACGCGCTGCTGGAGCGCGAGGTGCTGTGGGCGATCGCGCCGCACATCATCCGCCCGCTGCGTTTCGTGCTGCCGCATCATGCCGGCTTGCGGCCGGCCTGGCTGCTGCGGCTCGGCCTGTTTCTCTACGACCATATCGGTGGCCGCAAATTGCTGCCGGCGACGCGCACGCTCGATCTCGACAAGGACGAGACCGGCAAGCCGCTGACGTCCGGCCGCTTCCATCGCGGTTTCGAATATTCCGATTGTTTCGTGGATGACGCCCGCCTGGTCGTGCTGACGGCGCGCGACGCTGCCGATCGCGGCGCCGAGATCCGCACCCGCAGTCGCGCGACGGAGATCCGGCAGGCCGACGGCATCTGGCACCTGACGGTGGAGAACGTGCTGACCCATGAGCGCGACACCATTCGTGCGCGCTCGCTGGTCAATGCCGGCGGGCCGTGGGTGGCGAACATCCTGGCCACCGGCGCTGGCGTCAATGCGAAGGCCAGGATCCGCCTCGTACAGGGCTCGCACATCATCGTGCCGAAGCTCTACGCGCATGATCGCGCCTATATCTTCCAGAACGCCGATGGCCGCATCATCTTCGCGATTCCGTATCAGAACGACTTCACGCTGATCGGCACCACCGATGTCGATTATCACGGCGATCCCGCCGAGGTGAAAATCACGCCGGATGAGATCGCCTATCTGTGCAGCTCGGTCAGCGAATATTTTGCCAAGCCGGTGCTGGCTGAGGATGTGGTCTGGACCTATTCCGGCGTTCGCCCGCTCTATGACGACGGTGCCAGCGATGCCAAGGCGGCGACCCGCGATTACGTGTTCGAACTGGATCTGCCCGGCGGCGCGCCGCTGCTGTCGATCTATGGCGGCAAGATCACCACCTATCGCCGGCTGGCCGAAGAGGCGCTGCAGAAGCTCGCGCCATATCTGAAAGGCACCAAAGCAAAAGAAGGCTGGACCGCGGACGCGCCGCTGCCCGGCGGTGATTTCGACGTCTCGTCGGTGGATGCACTGGTCGACGAAATCAGGCGGGCCTATCCGTTCCTGACGCCCGCCCATGCCAGCCGCCTCGTCCATGCCTATGGCACCCGCGCCACCAAACTTCTCGCATCGGCGAAGTCGGCGGCCGATCTCGGTCGCGACTTCGGTGCCACATTGACCGAGCGCGAAGTGCGTTATCTGATGGCCAACGAATGGGCCGTGAGCGCCGAGGACATCGTCTGGCGACGCTCCAAGCTCGGCCTGCGTTTGTCGGGAGAAGAGATCGTGGCGCTCGACGCTTGGCTCTCTGCACAACGGGACGAAGCGGCCGTCGAACCGGCGAGGGCGCGCTGATGAGCGTTACCCTCGATCATGTCTCGCAGATGGTGGATGGCGTCACGACCATTCGTGACGTGTCGCTGACTTTGGAGCGCGGCAGTCTCAGTGTGCTGCTGGGGCCGACGCTGGCCGGCAAGACCTCGATCATGCGATTGCTTGCAGGCCTCGACAAGCCGGCGCAAGGCCGCGTGCTGGTCGATGGCCATGACGTCACCGGCATCGACATCCGCAAGCGCTCGGTGGCGATGGTGTATCAGCAATTCATCAATTACCCCTCGCTCACGGTCTATGAGAACATCGCCTCGCCGCTGCGCGTGCAGGGCAAGCCGAAGGCCGAGATCGAGACGCGCGTGCGCGAGGCCGCAGCGCTGCTCAAGCTGGAGCCCTATCTGAAGCGCACGCCGCTGCAACTGTCCGGCGGCCAGCAACAGCGCACCGCGATCGCCCGTGCCCTGGTGAAGAATGCCGATCTGGTGCTGCTCGACGAACCGCTCGCCAATCTCGATTACAAGCTGCGCGAGGAGCTGCGCACCGAGCTGCCGAAGATCTTCGAAGCCTCCGGTGCGATCTTCGTTTACGCGACCACCGAGCCCTCAGAAGCGCTGTTGCTGGGCGGCCGCACCGTCTGCCTGTGGGAAGGCGAGCTGCGCCAGTTCGGCGAAACACCGAAGGTTTATCGCAGGCCCGACACGCTGAAGGTCGCGGAAATCTTTTCCGATCCGCCGCTCAACACGGTCGGCATCACGAAAAAAGGCGACAGTGTGCAGTATGCGGGCGGGGTCACTGCGCCGGCCAGCGGGCTCTATGCGTCGCTTGCCGAAGGCAGCTATCGCATCGGCTTTCGCGCCCATCAGCTCGGCGTCGTGGCTCAGGCCGCGCCCGGCCAACATGTGTTTGCATCCGAAGTGACCGTCACCGAAATCACCGGCTCGGAGAGCTTTGTCCATGTCAGGCACGATGCCTCGAACTGGGTCTCGGTGCTGCAAGGCATCCATGAATTCGTGCCCGGCGACCGGCTCGATGTCATGATCAATCCCGCCAACATTTTCGTCTTCGACAGCAGCGACCGTCTGGTCGCAGCACCGGCGATGTAGGAGCGCACCATGGCCCGCATCGATCTCGTCGATCTCGCACAATCCTACAGCGGCAACGATGCCGATCCGGAATCGTTTGCGCTGAAGCCGATCTCCATGACCTGGCGGCAAGGCGGCGCCTATGCGCTGCTCGGGCCAAGCGGCTGCGGCAAGACCACGCTGCTCAACATGATCTCCGGCATCGTCACGCCGACCCGCGGCCAGATCCTGTTCGACGGCGTGGACATCACGCCGCTGCCGACGCAGAAGCGCAACATCGCGCAGGTGTTCCAGTTTCCGGTGATCTACGACACCATGACCGTGGGCGAGAATCTGGCGTTTCCGCTCAAGAATCGCGGCATGCCGAAGCCGCAGATCGATGCGCGTGTCGCCGAGATCGGCGATCTGCTCGATCTCACGCCGTATCTCAACCGCAAGGCGACGCGGCTCACGCCGGACGCCAAGCAGAAAATCTCGCTCGGCCGCGGGCTGGTGCGCAACGACGTTGCCGCCGTGCTGTTCGACGAGCCGCTGACGGTGATCGATCCCGCGCTGAAATGGGAGCTGCGCTCGAAGTTGAAGGCGCTGCACCGCGCGCTGGATCTCACCATGATCTACGTCACTCACGATCAGACGGAAGCGCTGACCTTCGCGGATACGGTGGTGGTGATGCATGACGGCCGCGTGGTGCAGTCGGGCACGCCGCAGGAGCTGTTCGACAAACCGGCGCACACATTCGTGGGCTATTTCATCGGCTCGCCGGGCATGAACATCGTGCCGGCTGAGGTCAGCGGCCGGCAGGCGCGCATCGGCGGCCACGCCATCCAGCTCGAGCGCAGCTATGACGCGCTGCCGTCGGGCGCGACCATTGAGGTCGGCATCCGCCCTGAATTCGTCCATGTCGCCGTACCCGCGCCCCATCTGCTCGCCGCGCAGATCGACCGCATCGACGATCTCGGCCGCATCCGGTTCGCCCGCGTAAGCATCGGCGGCGTCAAATTCGCAGCGCGTGTGCCGGATGGATTCACGCCGGCCGGCGACGATGTCGGTCTGGTGTTCGATGCTGCCCGGGTGCACGTTTACGCCGACAGCCGCCTGATCGAAGGACAACGTGTCGAGGGTCGTGCGTGATGGACAAGACCGTCAACAACAAGGCCTGGTTTCTCGTGCTGCCGGTGTTCCTCATCGTCGCGTTTTCGGCGGTACTGCCGCTGATGACGGTGGTGAATTATTCGGTGCAGGATACCTTCGGCAACAACCAGTTCTTCTGGAACGGCGTCGGCTGGTTCAAGGAGCTGCTCGATCCCTCCAGCGATCTTGGCGGCCGCTTCCTCGCATCGCTGGGGCGCAATCTCGCTTTCTCCGCCATCATCCTGGCGATCGAAGTGCCGCTCGGCATTCTGGTGGCACTGTCGATGCCGCGCGACGGCTGGCGCGTCGCCGCGTGTCTGGTGATCATGGCACTGCCATTGCTGATTCCATGGAACGTGGTCGGCACCATCTGGCAGATTTTCGGCCGTCCCGATATCGGCCTGCTCGGCTATACGCTGAATGCCATGGGCTGGAACTACAATTACGTCTCCAATGAGTTCGATGCCTGGGCCACCGTCATCGTAATGGATGTCTGGCACTGGACCAGCCTCGTGGCATTGCTGTGTTACGCCGGCCTGAAGTCGATCCCTGATGCGTATTACCAGGCGGCGCAGATCGATGGCGCGTCGCGCTGGGCGGTGTTCCGCGCCATCCAGCTGCCGAAGCTCAATCGCGTGCTGCTGATCGGCGTGCTGCTGCGCTTCATGGATAGTTTCATGATCTATACCGAACCCTTCGTCGTCACCGGCGGCGGCCCCGGCAATTCGACCACCTTCGTCTCCATCGAACTGGTCAAGATCGCGCTCGGCCAGTTCGATCTCGGCAAGGCCGCGGCGCTGTCGCTGGTCTACAACATCATCGTGCTGATCGTGTGCTGGGTGTTCTACACTGTGATGACCAATGCCGGCGTCGATCACAGGAAAACCGAGGGAGCCGTCTGATGCATACGATTCCCGGACGCCGCATCATCCTGGCCGTGTATCTGCTGTTCCTGCTGCTGCCGATCTATTGGCTGGTCAATATGAGCTTCAAGGAAAACAGCGAGATCGTCTCGACCATGACCTTGTGGCCGCATGCGCCGACGCTGGACAATTACATCCGGATCTTTACCGACGAAAGCTGGTATTCCGGCTATATCAACTCGCTTAAATACGTCGTCATCAACACCGTGCTGTCGATCTCGTTCGCGCTGCCGGCCGCCTATGCGTTCTCGCGTTACAAGTTTCTCGGCGACAAGCACCTGTTCTTCTGGCTGCTGTCGAACCGGATGGCGCCGCCCGCGGTGTTCGCGCTGCCGTTCTTCAATCTGTATTCGGCCGTCGGCCTGTTCGATACGCCATGGGCGGTGGCCTTGGCGCACTGTCTGTTCAATGTGCCGCTCGCAGTCTGGATTCTCGAAGGCTTTGTCTCAGGGGTGCCGCGCGAGATCGACGAGACGGCCTTTCTCGACGGCTATTCGTTTCCGAAGTTCTTCGTCAAGATCCTGATGCCCCTGATCGCCTCGGGCATCGGCGTCGCCGCGTTCTTCTGCTTCATGTTCTCCTGGGTCGAACTGCTGCTGGCGCGAACGCTGACCTCGGTGAACGCCAAGCCGATCTCGGCGATCATGACGCGCACGGTGTCGGCCTCCGGCATGGACTGGGGCCTGCTCGCCGCCGCCGGTGTGCTCACCA
>JAPLPC010000245.1 GCA_026400425.1 Hyphomicrobiales bacterium
GACTTCGTTAACTCTCAAGGCTATGCATGGCTTGCCTGCAGCAGGCGCGGTCTTGTCGCACGGCGGAGATCTTGTATTTCGTTGTGCGATGCACAATATTGCAGGTAACGCAATTTGAATGCTTCCTCGCGGTTAGCCGCAGGAGATGGAACCATGTTCAGCCCAGCAACGATCATCGCTCTCGCAACCCGCAAGCCCCAGACATCGAGCCGTAATGGCCCGGTGCGTATCCTCGCAGCCAGCGAACTGCCGCTGTTTCGGGATCATCTGCTGCGGCTCGATCGCGACAGTCGGCGTGATCGTTTCAACGGTTCGCTGTGCGACGACTGGGTCGCCAACTATGCCGAGCGATCGGTGCACGATGGCACCGTGATCCTCGCTTATTTCGAAGACGGCGTCGTTCGCGGTGCGGCCGAATTGCATCAGGCCGACCTCGTCAATGTCGAGCCGGAAGTCGCGTTCAGCGTCGAGACCTGCATGCGCCGCAAGGGCGTCGGCAGCGCTCTGTTCACCCAGTTGATCGCGAAGGCACGCTCGATGGGCTACAAGACGCTGCGCGTCACAACCGGTTCGCAGAACGATGCGATGCGGGCTCTGGCCGGCAAGTTCGGTGCTCGCCTCTCGTTCCGCCACGGCGAATCGACGGGCCTCATCGATCTCAGCGCCCAGCCTGCGAAGGCTGCGTCACCCGCCAAGGCTAGCGCGGTCGATGTGGCGAAGGCTGTCGGCGACTATAACCGTGCCGCCTGGCGCGCTTGGTTCAACGCGGCCGGTATTGGCAAACGCTGATCGTCGAACGCTGCGCGACAGTAAGCCGATCAACAAAAAAGCAGGGCATCGGCCCTGCTTTTTTCGATTCACGATTGAGCGCGTATCGATCAGGCGCGTTTGGCGACGGCGATCTTGCGGGTGACGCGGCGCTCGACGACGACGGTCCGCTGCGCGCCCTGTTCGCCAGCGATGACGCGGCTGACGCGCAACACGCCGGACGGGCGGCTGGCCTTCTTGACCTGGGCCTGAACGTCTTCAACCGAAAGCCCCATCAGGGACGCTGCGATCTCGGCCTGCTGGTCGAGGTCCTCGGTGATGCCAATGGCTGCGAAGATGGCTTCGTCGAGCGTCGGCGGATCATGCCGCACGCGCCGGGTGCCATATTTCGTATTCCACTCGCCGCTCATCGTCCTGCCTCTAAGTTGATCGTGCCTTTTCTAACGAAGCCATTGTTGCATCGCAATATGAAATTCTGGTGGCAACGCAGCCATGCGTCGAGATGTCCGCATCGTCTTCAACGGCTTGACCTGGAAGCTTTGTCAGGAAGCTGTATCCGGATCAGGTGGCCTGCGGCGACGGCCATTTGCTCAACGCCCGATGGCCGGCAGGCGTGAGGCCGTAGATGCCGCGCGCAATCGGCTCGAACCAGCCATAGACGTTCCGATGCAGGATCTTCTGGGCATCGGGGTAGGCCGTTTTGAGCTCTTTCAAGTTCCGCGGGCCGGCCGCGAGAGCGGCAGCGCAGCCGAGCGCTTGCTGGCGATAGGCAGTCATGATCGGCGTCCGGGTGCTCCCTCCGAGCGCGGGGTCGCCGATGCGCTTTTTGTGTTCGGTGATCAGCCGGGCACGCTTCTTCGGATTGCGCCGCGGCGCCGCGGTCGGAGGTTCGACGAGGATTTCAACCATGCCGGCTTCGGTCACGCCCAGCATGCCGAAGCCGAGTCGACGGCACAGATTTCTATCCCGTGCATCGCTCTCGCGACCTTTGCCGCGGATCGACATCCTCGCCGCAATCCAGAGTTCGTCGCAGGCGCCGGCACGCTCGACGGCCTGCAGGATCAGTTCGAGATTGAACGACAGTTTGAGCTCGCCGATCACCACCACTGGCGGATCGTCGCCCTTTAACGCCACCAGATCGCAGCCTGCGATCTCGCCCTTCACCGCAAAGCCAAGACCTTCGAGGAAGCGTTTGACGGGAAGGTACAGCGAGGTTTCCAAGGCAAGGTCCGGTTGGAAGCAAGAAATCATAAGTCGGGGTTGAGATGGAACCGCGACTCGCCGGGCGGAGTTTATCCGGCCCGCCGCAGCTTGGCACTTCGCACTGCTTTGCGGGCTACAGCGCTTTGCGAACATCATCGGAGCTCACGTGAGAACATTGCTGGAAACAACTGATCACTTTGGTGTTTTACCGCATCTTGTTGCTCTATCGATCGCTTATATTTTGGCGCTGCCGATCGGATGGAATCGCGAGCGTGCCGAACGCAGTGCGGGGTTGCGGACGTTTCCGCTGGTGGCGCTGGCGACCTGCGGCATCGTCCAGGCGACCGAAGGCATTCTCAACGGCCACCCGGAAGGCACGGCACGCATCATCGAGGGCTTGATGACCGGTATGGGGTTCATCGGCGGCGGCGCCATTCTGAAAGAAGGCGGGTCGGTGCGCGGCCCGGCCACGGCGTCCAGCCTATGGGCGACCGGCGCCACGGGCGCGGCCGTCGGGCTCGGTGCCTATGATGTTGCGATCGTGATCTCTCTGTTCACGTTCCTGACCTTGTGGCTGCTGGTGCCGTTCAAGAACGAGGGCGGCAAGGAGGACGAAAAGGCGGCAAATTCGCATTCCGAATTATGATGCCTGCCGTGGCACTAGCCTTTTGCTGCAAAGCAGCGTAGAAGCCGGTCATCCCGATACGCTCCGGACTCCCTGGACCCGACGTGACCGTCAATTGAAGGACGGCCGATTCGTTTCCGTTAGGTCCAAGTATCTCGATTTCGAGAAACCCCGACACGTTCGGCGGGGGTCCCGGCCGCACCATGCGGCCTGCTGCAACCAAGGTATCACATCCCGTGTCTTTTGAATCGACGCCTCCGGCGCTCGCCCGTGCATTGGCTGAGCGCAACTACAGCGAATCCACTCCCGTCCAGACCGCCGTGCTGGCCGACGAAGCCGTCGGACGCGACCTGCTGGTGTCCGCGCAGACCGGCTCCGGCAAGACCGTGGCCTATGGCCTTGCGATCGCCGCGGATCTGCTCGCCGGCGCCGAACGGCTGCCGAATGCCGGCGCACCGCTGGCGCTGATCGTGGCGCCGACGCGCGAACTGGCGCTGCAGGTGCACGGCGAACTGACCTGGCTCTACGCCCAGGCCGGCGCCCGTGTCGTCTCCTGCGTCGGCGGCATGGACCCGCGCGCCGAGCAGCGTGCACTCGCCGCCGGTGCCCATATCGTCGTCGGCACGCCTGGCCGCCTGTGCGATCATCTGCGCCGCAACCGTCTCGACATCTCGCAGATCAAGGCCGTCGTGCTCGACGAAGCCGACGAGATGCTCGACATGGGCTTTCGCGAGGACATGGAGTTCATTCTCGAGACCACGCCGGAGAGCCGCCGCACGCTGCTGTTCTCGGCGACCATGCCGCGCGGCATCGCCAATCTCGCCAAGGAATATCAAAGCAACGCCTTCCGCATCGAGGTCGCCGGCGCCGAAGGTGGCCATTCAGACATCGAATACCGTGCCATCCGCATCTCACCGAACGATGTCGATCACGCCGTCGTCAACATCCTGCGCTATTTCGAATCGCCGACCTCGATCGTGTTCTGCAACACCCGCAATGCCGTGAAGCATCTGCAGGGCGTGCTGCTGGAGCGCGGCTTCTCGGTGGTCGCGCTGTCGGGTGAGCTATCGCAAAGCGAGCGCACCCACGCGCTGCAGGCGCTGCGTGATGGCCATGCGCGCATCTGCGTCGCCACCGACGTCGCCGCGCGCGGCATCGATCTGCCCAATCTCGGCCTGGTCATCCATGCCGAACTGCCCAACGATCCCGAAGTGATGCAGCATCGCTCGGGCCGCACCGGTCGCGCCGGTCGCAAAGGCGTCAGCGTTCTCCTGGTGCCGCCGTCGCGTCGCCGTCGCGCCGAGTTCATGTTGCAACACGCCGAAACCGATGCCGTGTGGACCGCCGCGCGGCATTCGGCGGAGACCATCGCGACCGCGCTGGCACGGCTGTACCGCTCGCGCCTGCCGTCGCCGGAAGAGGTCGAGGATCCCGGCACGTTCCGGGCTCGCGAGCGCGAGGATCGTGCCGGCAGCCGCAAACGCGGCGAAGACGGAGCACCCGTCCGCAAGACGCCGAAGAAGAGCGAGCCGATGGGCGAGGGTTCCCGCTGGTTCAGCGCTGCGATCGGTCGGCACAAGAACGCCGAGGCACGCTGGTTGCTGCCGATGATCTGCCGTCGCGGTGGCATCGAGAAGAACGACGTCGGCGCCATCAAGATCTATGACGGCAACACCGAGTTCGAGATTTCGGGTGCCGCCGCCGAGCGCTTCGTGACGATGATCAAGCGTCCGGACAAGGAAGACAATATCCGCATCGACGCGCTGCCGAACGGTCCGGAAGGCGGCACCATCTCGCCGATGCCGCGCGATGCCGATCGCGATTACGCGGCGAAGCGTCCGCGCAAGTTCGACAAGAAATCGGAAGGCGATCGGCCGGACTTCAAGCCAAAGGATTCCTACAAAGGAAAGTCCTGGAAGGAAGACGGGGCGCGCGATCGCCCGCGCAGCGACAAGCCCTATGCCGCGAAGAATTTCGACGACAAGCCACGTGCCGATCGCAAGCCGAAATACGATCCGATGAAGGCCGACAGCGCCCGCGGGCCATCGACCAGTTGGGGCGACGACCGCAAGCCGAAGCGCGAAGGTGGCTATGAGGCCAAGAAGCCGTATGCCGCGCGCAGTGAAGGCAAGAGCTACGAAGGCAAGAAGCCGGACTTCCACGACAAGCCGCGCAAGGAAAAGAAGGTCTACGTCGCCAAGGCCAAGCGCGAAGGCGCCGCGCAATACGACAAGCCCGCGTTCGGTAAGAAGAAGAACAAGGCCTGAGGCTAACTTCAGATGTCGTCACCCGCGCAGGCGGGTGACCCAGTAAGCATTGTCGTTGTGCTTACTGGCTGACGTCGCCGTATACTGGATCGCCCGGTCAAGCCGGGCGACGACAGCACTTGCAGCGTCGCTGGCCAGAAACAGGATGACGCTGGCGAGTTCGTCCGGCGACACCCATGTCGCAAAATCCGCATCAGGCATGTCGCGGCGATTGGCCGGCGTGTCGATGGTCGAGGGCAGCACGGCGTTGACCTTGACCTTGCCTTTCAACTCCGCAGCCAAAGCTTCGGTAAGGCGATGAACGCCGGCTTTCGAAGCCGCGTAGGGCCCCATGCCGGCGCCCGCTTCCAACGCGCCGATGGCGCCGATATTCACGATCCGGCCTGCGTTCGATTTCATCAGATGCGGAATCGCGGCGCGTGACGTGTTGAGGGCTGTCAGCAGATTGAGGCGATGCATCGTCTCCCAGCTTTTGCCGTCGCTGTCCGTGAGCATCTCGAATGCGAATGCCCCGGCGATGTTGATCAGCACATCGATGCGGCCATAGGCGGCGACGACATCGGCAACCGCCCGCTCGGCTTGCGCCGCATCGGACAGATTCACACCGCCGATCTGCAGCCTGCGGGAGGTCGAGGCGGGGCCGTGACTGCCATGATCGATGGCAGCCACAGCGGCTCCGGCGCTCGACGCTCGATCGGCAACGACCTGACCGAGTGCACCCGCAGCGCCGGTGATGACGATGACCTTGTCCCGCATGGATAATGCTTTCGCCTAGTTTTGCTGCGCTCCGGGTTTCGATGCCGGAAGCACGAAAAGATAGATGCTCCCTGCAAAGATGGCCATCACAGACATTAGCCCGGTCATTACCAGGGCCGGATGGCCGAACGGCTCCAGCACCGCGACCATGGCGCTTGCGAAAGAGCCCATCACCATCTGCGTGCAGCGCATGACACCGGCGGCCGATCCGGCCACATGCGGCAGTTTTTGCAGCGCCTCGTGATTGGTCGATGGCGCGAGGATGCCGAAGGCGAAAATCGTGAGCGCCATCAGCGGCGTCAGCGCAGCAACGCTCATCGCGCCGGCCGGCACCAGCAGCAAGGCTGCGATGGCACTTGCGGCCATCAGCACCAGACCGAAGGCGATGATCTTCCGCGACGAGACATGACGCGCGCTGAGCTGGCCCGAAATCAACGACGCCACCAGCACACCGCAGGAGGTGAGGCCGAACAGCAGTGCGAATGCGGTGGTGGAAAGGCCGAGACTGCCGATCAGCACCGAAGGTGCGCCGGAGATGAAGGCGAACATGCAGGCAAAAGCGAAAGCATAAAGCATCGCATACCCGACGAAGGCGCGGTCGCTCAGCACGAAGCGATAGCTTTCCGCGAGCCGTCGCGGATTCAGCGAGCGCCGGTTCTCAACGGGCTGCGATTCCGCGAGACCGATGGCGCCGACGATCAAGAGGGTGACACCGACGACGGCTTGCGCGGCATAGAGCGCGCGCCAGTCGGAGAAGGTCATGATCCAGCCTCCCAGCATGGGCGCCAGCATCGGCGCGATGCCGAGCACGGCCGCGATTTGCGAGAGTTTTTGCCGTGCAGCGCCATGCACGAACAGATCGCGCACGATGGCGATCGGCAGAATTGCGCAGGCGCCGGCGGCGAAGCCCTGCAGCAGGCGGCATGCCAGCAATACGTTGAAGCTCGGGGCCAGCGCACAGGCACCGGCCGCGAGCGAGAAGATGAGGAGGCCATCGAGCAGCGTGGCGCGGCGCCCGAACCGATCGGCAAGCGGGCCGGCGATCAAGGGCGAAATGGCAAAGCCGGCCATGAACAGGCTGAGCGTGAGCGGGCTGCGCCCTGCTGCATCGGGGAAGGCCGCCTCGATGGCCGGGAAGCCTGGCAGGCCCATGTCGATCGACAGCGGCGGCAGTGCCGTCAATGTGCCCAGAAAGGCTGTGAATGCAAACGTCTCACGCCCGAGCGCCACGATGACAATCCTTGAAAGAGAACGGGCGCGGGCGACTCGTCCGGCGCGGATGCGATCGGTCTATTCTGCCGGACTGATCTGTGCGGGCAAGACCCTGCGATCGATCAGCGCCGTCAGAGTCATGGCGAGTCCGATCAGTGCGACGACGGCGGCGAGCAACGGCAGTTGTCCATAATGGACACCGAAATTGAGAGCGGCGCCGCCGATCCAGGCGCCCATGGCATTGCCGAGATTGAACGCGCCTTGATTCAGCGTCGAGGCGAGATTGGGCGCGTCGGTGGCGGCATCGACGACCCAGATCTGCAACGGCGACACCAGCGCAAACGCGATGCCACCCCACAGGATCAGCAACGCGATCGTGGGGACTACCATTGTCGCAACCAACGACAGCGCACCGAGCACCAGTGCAACACCGATAAAGGCGCCGATGATCGTTGTCAGAAGGTTGCGGTCGGCAAGGCGCCCGCCGACCAGATTGCCGATGGTCAGGCCGACGCCGATGGCGAGCAAAGCGCCGGTGACGCCGTGCGGCGTCAAACCGGTGACGTCTTCGAGCAGCGGCGTAATGTAGGTGAACAGGGAGAACATGCTGACCGCGGCCGTAGTGGAGATCAGCATCGGCAGCAACACCGGCCAGCGGCCCAGCGTGCGGAATTCGCGCCCGAGGCCGCCGCGGTTGCCCGGCATGCCCGAGGGCACATAGCGCAGAATGGCGATGAAGGCGACGATGCCAATGACGACCCCGGCCCAGAACGCCATGCGCCACCCCGCGGCCTGGCCGCGCGCGGTGCCGAACGGAACGCCGAGCACGTTGGCCAGCGTCAGGCCGGCGAACATCAGCGAGATCGCCTGCGCCCGCTGTTCGCGCGGAACGAGATTGCTGGCGACCACGGCGCCGATGCCGAAGAAGGCCCCATGGGCAAATGCGGTGACGACACGCGCGACCATCAGCAGATTGTAGTCGGGCGCGACGGCGCAACCGACATTGCCGATCGTGAACAGCGCCATCAACGACAGGAGCGCGGCTTTGCGGGGCATGCCCGCGGTTGCCATCGCCACGATCGGCGCGCCCACCACGACCCCCAGCGCATAGCCGGAGACGAGGTAACCGGCCTGAGGAATCGTCACCGACAGACTGCGCGCGACATCGGGCAACAGGCCCATGATGACGAATTCAGTGGTGCCGATGCCGAAGAAG
>JAPLPC010000529.1 GCA_026400425.1 Hyphomicrobiales bacterium
CCGAGCCATTGCTGGTTGCGATCGTCGGTCTCGATGACGCGCAGCATCACCACGCTGCCGCCGACGCGCACGGCCCATCGCGCGGCGTAATACACCGCGCGATCCCATTCCTCGCTGTCATCGACGACCACAAGGCATTTCGGCTTGTGGCCGCTTTCATAACTACGTCGTTGCGTGCTCATGGTCGTTGAATGCTCATCGTCGCTGCGTGCTCATGCGTGTTCCGATGTTGGCTCGTTCGCATGACGCGCCGGAATAAGTCCATGCTGCCACGGCGCGGGCATATCCGACAAGCGCGACGCAAGCGTGAGCCTGCATCGCGGCGATTATGGCAAAGACATGGAAGGGCGACGAAAATGATCGCGCTTATCGTTTGCGTACAAACCCCATGATGTCCTTCACCGACGCCATGGTCTGATCGGCAATCGCACGCGCGCGATCGCTGCCGTCCGCCAGCACAGCATCGACATAGGCATGGTCTGCCGACAGCCGCTTCATCTCACCGGCGATCGGCGATAGTTTCTCCACCGCGAGATCGACCAGATTCGCCTTGAAGCCCGAAAACTGCGCGCCGCCGAATTCGCCGAGAATATCGGACTTGGCGCGGCCCGATAGAGCAGCATAGATACCGACCAGATTGTCGGCCTCTGGCCGCGGCTTGAGGCCTTCTTCTTCGGTCGGCAACGGCTCCGGATCGGTCTTCGCCTTGCGGATCTTCTGCGCGATGGCGTCGGCATCGTCGGTGAGATTGATGCGCGAGTAATCCGACGGATCGGATTTCGACATCTTCTTGGTGCCGTCGCGCAAACTCATCACTCGCGTCGCCGGGCCGGTGATCACAGGCTCGGGTTGCGGGAAATACGCACCGTTGTGGCCCTGGGTCGCGATCGATTCGGAGAAGTCGTTGTTGAACTTCTGCGCGATGTCGCGACACAGTTCGAGATGCTGCTTCTGGTCCTCGCCGACCGGCACATGGGTGGCGCGATACAGCAGGATGTCGGCCGCCATCAGCACCGGATAATCATAAAGGCCGATGGATGCGTTCTCGCGATCCTTGCCGGCCTTCTCCTTGAACTGGGTCATGCGGTTCAGCCAGCCGAGGCGGGCGACGCAATTGAAGATCCAGGCGAGTTCGGCATGGCCGGCGACCTGGCTCTGGTTGAAGATGATCTGCGTCTTGGGATCGATGCCCGAGGCGATGAAGGCGGCGGTGACTTCACGGGTGCAGCGGCGCAACTCGTCAGGGCCGCCCCAGACGCTGGGTGCCACGGTGATCGCATGCATGTCGACCACGCAATACAGGCAGCTATATTGCTCCTGCAGTTTGACGAAGTTGACGATGGCGCCGAGATAGTTGCCGAGATGCAGGTTGCCGGTCGGCTGGACGCCGGAAAACACACGCTGCGTGAATGCCTGCTGGTTGGCTGCCTGTGGAGCAGATGCCGGTGAAGCAGATGCTGGTGAAGCAGATGACATGGCCTGGTTCCTTCTGCGCCCGCGGGTGGAATGCGGGGCCGGCGCGTCCCTTGCCACAGGCACCGCGCGGCGTCCATGATCAATGTCGGGCCGTCAGCCTTCCGGCGTCTTGAGCACGGCACGAATATCGCGCCAGCGCAGCGCGCCGGACACCAGCAGCGGCAGGATGTAGATCGCGATGCCGCCGATGATCTGCAGCGCCAGCCAAGCCGCCTGCATCAGTCTGTGATCGGCGCTCGGTATCGATCGCGTCAGCCACCACAACGCGGCGCCCATCGTCAGCGCAGCCAGCACGATGACGGGCAATCGGCGCCGCGCTGCGGCATCGATGGCCCAGCCGAACGACAGGCTGCCCTGGATCACCAGCACGAGCGCGCTGCTCCACGCCGCCAGCGCAATCGCAGCCGCGATGCCGCTGGCGCCGTAATGCGCGCCGAAGCCATAGGCGGCAGCGATCGCGACGATCAGCCCGACCAGCGTGGCAATCAGTGGCGTGCGCGTATTCTCGCGCGCGAAGAAGGCCGGCGACAGCGTCTTGATCAGCACATGCGCGGGCAGCCCGAGCGCCAGCCAGATCATCGCCTGCGCCGTCGCCATCGTGTCGGTGGCAGTGAAGGCGCCGTGTTCGAACAGCAGCCGGACGATCGGCTGGCTGAGCACCATCAATCCCAGCGTCGCCGGTAATGTCAGCCCGATCGCCAGTTCGATCCCGCGCGACTGCGCATGCATCATCAGCGCGTGATCGTCGTCGCGCGCCGCCCGCGTCAGTTCCGGGATTAGCACGCTGCCCATAGCGGTGCCGACGATGCCGAGCGGCAGCTCGATCAGGCGATTGGCGAAGTACAGCCACGATACCGCCGACGGCAGCGACGAGGCGACGATCGCAGCGCCGACGACGAGCAGTTGCGGACCGGAACCGGCGATCATTCCGGGCAGCGCCTTGCGCAAGAAACCACGCATCTGGCCGTCGAAAGCGAGACGCAGCGGCGCCGCAAGTCTGCCGCTGCGTTGCCGCGCCATAAGCATCACCAGTTGCAGAAAGCCGGCGATTCCGACGGTTGCCGCCGTCGCCATGGCAGCCGTCGCCGCAGACTGCGGAAACACCAGCAACAGCACCATCACCACGATCAGCGCGAGGTTGAAGAGGAGCGGGGAAAATGCAGTCAATGCAAAGCGTTGCTGCGCATTGAAGAGCCCCATCAGCACCGTCACCGGGCCGGCGAAAGCCAGATAAGGCAGCATCAGCCGCGCATTGTCCGTTGCGATGTGCAGGGTCGGCTGGCCCACGAATCCGGGCGCGACGGCAGCGATGACAAGGGGCATCGCAAGGCCGATCAGGAGGGCCGCAACGAGCACCGCCGTACCGATGGTGGCGAGCACGCGCCCGGCAAAAGCCGCAGCGGCGTCAGCACCTTGCGTCGCATGAATGCGGGACCACGCTGGAATCAGCGCCGCATTGAGCGCGCCCTCGGTGAGCAGCCGCCGGATCACATTGATGAGCTGGAACGCTACCAGAAACGCATCCGCCACAGCCCCTGCTCCCAGCAGCGTCGCGACCATCGCATCGCGTGCAAAGCCGAGCAGGCGCGATGCCAGGGTACCGGTGGAAACCATCAGGATGGAGCGGATCATGGAACCGTCACGGGAGGCATCCTTGCTGGCGCCGGGCGGGGTGTGATAGTCGCAGCCATCAGGCCGCAGCGGGGTGAGTTGAAGACCATTCGCCCCGCGCCCGCAATTGCCGCAACGGGATAATCTTCATGACTTCAGCGAAATACGACGTGCTTGCGATCGGCAATGCGATCTTTGACGTGCTGGTGCAAACCGACGACGCGTTCCTTGCTGCGCATCAGATGAACAAGGGCGGCATGGCGCTGATCGACGAAGCCCGCGCCAAGGCGATCTATGATGCGATGGGCCCAGCCACGGAAATGTCCGGCGGTTCGGCCGCCAACACCGTCGTCGGCCTCGCCAGCCTCGGTGCCAGCGTCGCTTATGTCGGCAAGGTCAAGGACGATCAGATCGGCGCGCTCTATACGCATGATATCCGCTCGGCCGGCGTGAGCTACCTGACCAAGCCCGCAGCGGCCGGTCCGGCGACCGGCTGTTCCTATATCCTGGTGACTCCCGACGGCGAGCGCACCATGAACACCTATCTCGGCGCCGCGCAGGACCTGACGCCGGAAGATATCGATCCGGCCGCGATCGCAGCCTCGCAATATGTCTATCTCGAAGGCTATCTGTGGGATCCGGCCAGCGCCAAGGAGGCTTTCATCAAGGCTTCCAAGATCGCCCATGATGCCGGCCGCAAGGTGGCGCTGACATTGTCGGACTCGTTCTGCGTCGGTCGCTATCGCAGCGAATTTCTCGACCTGATGCGCAACGGTACCGTCGATATCATTTTCGCCAACGAGTCCGAATTGAGCTCGCTCTACGAGACCGAGGATTTCGACGCGGCGCTGGGTCAATTGCGTAACGATACCCGGCTCGGCATCGTCACCCGCAGCGAGAAGGGTTGCGTCGTGGCTTCGAGCGACGGCGTCGTCGCGGTGCCGGCGCACAAGATCGAGAAGCTGGTCGACACGACCGGCGCCGGCGATCTGTTCGCGGCCGGCTTCCTGTTCGGCCTCGTCCGCAATGCCGGCTATGAAAATGCCGGCAAGCTCGGCGCGCTGGCCGCCGCGGAAGTGATCCAGCATATCGGCGCGCGTCCGCAGGTGTCGCTGAAGGATCTGGCGCAGAAGCACGGATTGCCGGTTTAGTTGAAACGCCGGCGATGCGGATTTCCCTCCCCCAAGCGGCGAAGCCGCGCAGCGGGGAGGGTGGCCGTTAGGCCGGGTGGGGTCTCTCCCCACGTGACGTCGGAGTTTGTGGAGGCACCCCACCCGTCGCTCGCCATAACGAAGCTTCGCTTCGTCAGGCTCGCGCCACCCTCCCCGCTGCGCAGCTTCGCTGCTTGAGGGAGGGACAAGCGGAGCGCCGTCACTTCTAGTGAGCCCAGCTCTTCACAGCGTCGCTTAGCCCCGCTTTCACTGGCATGCGCGCCGCTGATGGCGTGCGCGAGAAACGCGGCGCGGGCCCCGGCTGCGTTGCGCCGTCCTGCTGAATGAAGACCTCGCGGGCCACCATGTGCGGATGCTTGGTGGCTTCCGACATGGTCAACACCGGCGCGAAGCAGACATCGGTGCCTTCCATGATCTTGCACCAGTCGTCGCGGCTCTTGGTCTTGAATACGGCGACGAGCTTGTCCTTCAACGCTGCCCATTGCGTCTGGTCCATCTGCGCATCGAAACACGTCTCGTCGAGCCCCGCGAGCTCACGCAATTGCGCGTAAAACTGCGGCTCGATGGAGCCGATTGAGATGAAGTTGCCGCAGCTGCATTCGTAGACACCGTAGAAATGCGCGCCGCCGTCGAGCATGTTGCTCTCGCGCGCTTCCTTCCAGCGACCGGCAGCCGTCATGTCGAAGAACATGGTGATCAAGGAGGCCGCGCCGTCGCACATGGCCGCGTCCACCACCTGGCCCTGGCCGGATTTGCTCGCTTCGAGCATGGCCGCGAGCATGCCCATGACGAGATACATCGAGCCGCCGCCAAAATCGCCGACCAGGTTGAGTGGCGGCACCGGCTTGTCGGCGCCGCCGATGGCGGCGAGCGCACCTGTGATGGAAATGTAGTTGATGTCGTGGCCGGCCGCCTGCGCCAGCGGGCCGTCCTGACCCCAGCCCGTCATGCGACCGTAGACGAGCTTCTTGTTGCGGCCGAGCACGACATCCGGCCCGAGACCAAGCCGCTCCATCACGCCGGGGCGATAGCCCTCGACCAGCGCGTCGGCGCTATCCAGCAGCGAGAGAACCTGAGCGACGCAAGCTTTGTCCTTGAGATCGACCTCGACGATCTTGCGGCCGCGCGCTGCCGCACCTTTCGGCATCTGTTTGGGTCGCACCAGCGTAATGACTTCGGCGCCCATGTCGGCGAGCAGCATGCAGGCGAAAGGGCCGGGGCCGATGCCGGCGAATTCGACGATGCGGGTGCCCTTGAGGGGGCCGGACAGTTTGCTGGTGGCTGACGAAGCGGTGTTCTGCACGTGCGTTTCCCGTTTTTTGATGTGTTCGTTGCGGGAAACAGTGGCTGGCCTCGCCGGCGGGGGCAAGACGCTTTTGGCCGCATCCATGCATGCCGCCATGCGCGGAATGCTTTGGCTGTCGTCGCCCGCGAAAGCGGGCGATCCAGTATTCTTTGCAGCAAATCACACGCGCTGCTGTTTCCCGCGGTGCCTACTGGGCTGCCCTGTCTAACCGGGCAAAGACGACTAAACTATCCCGCTGCTTCCACGGCACGCTGCGCCATCACCTTGATGAGGTTGGCGCGATAGGCGGCGGAGCCGTGGATGTCGCCCATCAATCCGTCGGCAGAGATCGTCATACCATCGAGTGCGGTTGCCGACCAATGTGGTTTCAGTGCGGCCTCGATGGCTGGGACACGCATCACGCCGTCCTGCGCGGCGCCGGTGGCGGCGACACGCACTTCGCCGTCTTTCATCTGCGCTACGAAAACACCAGTCATCGCGAAGCGCGAGGCCGGGTGGCGCATCTTGGCATAGCCGGCTTTCGCGGGGATCGGGAAGGAGACGGCGGTGATGATCTCGTCGTCTTGCAGTGCCGTGGTGAATAGTCGGCTGCCGGATCGTTGTTGGCGAGTGAGCCGCCGATGGTGCCGCGATAGCGCACGGCGGGGTCGCCGAGCACTTCGGTGAGATGCACGATGGCCGGGATCGCGCGCTTCGCCTCGGCGCTTTGTGTGATGTCGTAATAAGTCGTGGCCGCCTTGATGATCAGCGCATCGGACGTGACCTCGATACCGACCAGGTCCTTGATACGGGCGATATCGATGACGTCCGATGGACCGGCCAGTCGTTGCTTCATGACAGGCAGCAATGTGTGCCCGCCGGCGAGGACTTTTGCATCGGGATTCTTGGCGAGCAGTGCTGCGGCTTCATCGACGCTGGCAGCACGGTGATACGTGGTCTCGTACATGATGCCTCTCCTTACTCTGCTGCCTGCTGCAACTGCAGCGCTTCCCAGACGCGGCCGGGCGTCGCCGGCATTTCCAGCTTGTTGTGGCCGAGCGCATCGGTGATCGCGTTGATCACCGCGGGCGATGAGCCGATGGCGCCGGCCTCGCCGCAGCCCTTGATGCCAAGCGGGTTGCCCGGACACAGGGTGATCGAATGCGAGATCTTGAACGACGGCACGTCGTCGGCGCGCGGCATCGCATAATCCATGAACGACGCCGTCACCGGCTGGCCGTTGTCATCATAGACCGCGGCCTCCAGCATGGCCTGACCGATGCCCTGGGCAAGGCCGCCATGGACCTGCCCTTCGACGATCATCGGATTGATGAGCCGGCCGAAGTCGTCGACGGCGACGAAGTCGAGAATCTCGGTCTTGCCGGTGCCGGGATCGATCTCGACTTCGCAGATGTAAGTGCCGGCCGGGAAGGTGAAGTTGGTCGGGTCGTAGAACGCGGTCTCCTTCAGGCCGGGCTCCATGCCGTCGGGCAGGTTATGCGCGGTATAGGCGGCGAGGGCCACCATCGGCAGCGCGATGGACTTGTCGGTGCCGGCCACCTTGAACTCGCCATTCTCGATGACGATGTCGCCTTCGGACGCTTCCAGCTGATGCGCGGCGATCTTCTTCGCCTTGGCTTCCATCTTCTCCATTGCCTTGAAGATGGCGCTCATGCCGACGGCGCCGGCCTATGCCGGCAGCTTCCAGTTCGCCTATGTCGTTGTCCTCGCGGGGCTTGGTGTGAGTGCGACGGCCGCCGTCGCG
>JAPLPC010000084.1 GCA_026400425.1 Hyphomicrobiales bacterium
ATATGCAAGCTGGTCGCCGTCGCATCGTAGCCCACATAAGCCGTGACTGGTCCCTTGCAGCAGGCGGCATCCAGTGCGGCGGCGTCGGAGACCTGATGGATCAGGCCGCGCTCGTGCAGCACACGGAGAAAATCGGACTTGTACGTGGTCATTGGCTCGGGACTCGGGTGTGAAGGTTTTTACGTCGCCTCAATCAATCGACGACATGCTGGCAATGATCAGGCTGCCAGAGTGCCGTTAGGTATAAGATTGGGCGGTTCGGCACAAGTTTCGACCTGAAATCGGGGATCTGGCGTGAGCAAGGTGATGCGGGCGATCGGGCTGATGAGCGGGACCTCGCTGGACGGGGTCGATGTCGCCATGATCGAGACCGATGGTGAATGCGTCGCGGCTTTCGGGCCGTCGGGCTATCGGCCCTATACCGAGCCTGAACGGGCGCTGCTGCGGCTGTCACTCGCTGCCGCCGTCGGCATGACCGATCGCAATGCTCGGCCCGGCGTGCTCGCGGAGGCCGAACGGGTCGTCACGGCAGCCCATGCTGCGGCCGTCGAGGCCTTCCTGTCCGAGCAGGATATCACGCGCGAAACCATCGATCTCGTCGGCTTCCACGGCCAGACCGTGCTGCATCGGCCTGCCGACCGGTTGACGGTGCAGATCGGTGATGGCCAAGGATTGGCCGCGCGGCTCGGTTTGCCCGTCGTCTATGACATGCGCGCGGCAGATGTTGCCGCGGGCGGGCAGGGTGCGCCGCTGGTGCCGGTCTATCATCGGGCGCTGTCGCGCGGCCTTGGCCGCGAGGGTCCGTCAGTGGTCGTCAATATCGGCGGTGTATCCAACATCACTTATATCGATGGCGATACGCTGATCGCCTGCGATACAGGCCCGGGCAATGCGCTGCTCGATGACTTCGTGCTCCAGGCCACCGGTAAGCCATTCGATGCCGCTGGTGAATTGGCCGCGCGCGGGCAAGTTGACGAGACCTGGGTTGCGGACGCATTGCAAAACCCGTTCTTCATGCTGCCGCCACCGAAGTCGCTCGATCGCAATCACTTCGCGGCTTTGCGTGTGGATGGCAAGTCGCCGGCGAATGGCGCCGCGACGCTGACAGCGTTCACCGCTGCGAGCATCGCAGCGATTTCCCCGCTGCTGCCGAAGCCGCCGCTGACCTATATCGTCGCCGGCGGCGGCGCCCGTAACCCGACTCTGCTGGCGATGCTCCGTGCACGCGTCGCGCCTGCGACCGTCGAAAGCGCCGATGAACTCGGCTGGTCAGCCGATGCCATGGAAGCGCAGGCATTCGCCTTCCTCGCCGTGCGCAGCGTGCGGCAGTTGCCGCTGACATTTCCCGGCACGACCGGCGTCGCCAGTCCTGTGACCGGCGGCCTGCGTACCACCTGAAACTAAAAAGCCCCCGGCCGCAGCGGCCGGGGGCAGTTCGTCCCTATCGCGGCGATGTCGGGCTCACCTCACATTGGCCAGGCGCATGTCGAGATAGCTGGTCACCGATTCCATCAGCGGCTCGAGCTTGTTGTCGAAGAAGTGGTTGGCGCCGGGGATGACCTGCTGGTCGATCACGATGCCCTTTTGCGTCTTCAGCTTCTCGACCAGGGTGTTGACGTCCTTGGCCGGGACCACCGCGTCCTTGTCGCCATGCACGATCAGGCCCGACGACGGGCAGGGCGCCAGGAACGAGAAGTCGTACAGGTTGGCCGGCGGCGCGATCGAGATGAAGCCTTCGACTTCCGGGCGGCGCATCAGGAGCTGCATGCCGATCCAGGCGCCGAAGGAGAAACCGGCAACCCAGCAGGCGCGGGCTTCGGGATTGATCGACTGTGCCCAGTCGAGCGCCGCTGCGGCGTCCGACAACTCGCCGGTGCCGTGGTCGAACGAGCCCTGGCTGCGGCCGACGCCGCGGAAATTGAAACGCAGCACAGAGAAACCGCGATGCACGAAGGCGTAATAGCACTGATAGACGATCTGATGGTTCATCGTGCCGGCAAATTGCGGATGCGGATGCAGCACCATCGCGATCGGCGCGTTCTTCTGCTTGGCAGGATGGTAGCGGCCTTCGATACGTCCGGCGGGGCCTGCAAAAATAACTTCGGGCATCGTGATCCTTGGTCCCGTTCTCGGCGCGATCGGCCGGCCTCGCATGGACGCGGCGGCGGTCGTCGCGCCCGTTGAGGCGGGCGAGCGGTACCGCGGGACGCGGCGCCGGGTGGAGTGAAGGCCGCGTTCTACCATAAGCCGAGGGGCGAAAAGCAAGCATATTGAACGCCCGCCATCGGTCTGGACGCGCATCGTGCGGCAAACTGGTCTAAGACATGCCGACGATACCGCAGGAGACCAGATTTGCCGCGCGAGCGTGTCTATCTCGACTGGAACGCGACCACACCGCTGCGCCCGGAAGCGCGAGCGGCGATGCTGGCTGCCATGGATGTCCTCGGGAACGCGTCATCGGTGCATGCCGAAGGCCGCCAGGCGCGGCGGATCGTGGAGGACGCCCGCGCCGTCATCGCTGCAGCGGTGGGGGCCGAGGCGCGGCAACTGGTGTTCACCTCAGGGGGAACCGAAGCCAATATGATGGCTCTGGTACCTGGAAGCGCTCGCAAGGGCGGTGCGCCGGTCGAGCGTTTGATCATCTCCGCCGTCGAGCATCCCTCGGTCACGGCGGCCGGCCGGTTCGCGCCCGACGCGGTAACGGTGCTCGATGTCGATCGCAATGGCGTCGTTGATCCCGTGCGATTGCGGGCTTTGCTGGCCGATCAGGCGCCGGCTCTGGTGGCTGTGATGCTGGCCAACAACGAAACCGGCGCGCTGCAGCCGATCGTCGAGATCGCCGATGTGGTACATCAGGCGGGCGGTGTGCTGCATGTGGATGCGGTGCAGGCGGTTGGGAAAATACCACTCAATATGAACGACTTGCAGATCGATCTGCTGGCCATCTCCGCCCATAAGGTCGGCGGCCCGAAGGGAGTAGGCGCGCTGGTGATCGGCGACGGGCTGAGCGGGCCGGCGCCCCTGTTGCGCGGCGGCGGCCAGGAACTGTCGCGGTTGGAATCGCAGGCTTTTCCGCCGCCGCGCGGGCCGCCATGGCTGGCCTGCCGGCGATGGCCGAAATTGCCGACTTGCGCAGAAATCTGGAGGCGGGCTTGCGGCAGCATAATGGTATTACGGTATTCGCCGAAGATGCCCCACGGCTGCCGAACACCATCCTGTTTGGCGCGCCCGGGCTGCGCGCCGAAACGGCGGTGATCGGTTTCGACCTCGAAGGTATCGCGGTATCCTCGGGTTCCGCATGTTCCTCCGGCAAGGTGCAGCCGTCCCATGTGGTCGCGGCGATGGGGTACGGGCCGGAACTGACCCGGAGCGCGATTCGCCTCAGTCTGGGGTGGTCGAGCACCCGAAAGGACGTCGATCGCTGTCTTGAGGCTTGGAAAAAGCTTTCCGGCACACTACTTAAGCAGAGCGACGAAACAGAGGTCGAACGGTTCTAAGGCTGGTGATTTTCCCGCCGGAACGTCGTAAAGACCCTCGCAAGTTCTGAGATTTGGTTTGGTTTGATCCACCGCGGTCCTTGAAACCGCGAGCGGAGGATAGAATGGCTGCCGTACAAGAAACCATCGATCAGGTTCGCCTCATCGATGTCGATCAGTATCGTTATGGATTTGAGACGCTGATCGAATCCGAGCTCGCCCCCAAGGGTTTGAGCGAGGACATCGTCCGTTATATTTCCGCGAAGAAGAATGAGCCCGAGTGGATGCTCGAATGGCGCCTTGAGGCCTATCGCCGCTGGCTGACCATGGAAGAGCCGACCTGGGCGCGTGTCGATTACCCGAAGATCGACTTCCAGGACCTGCATTACTATTCGGCGCCGAAGAAGAAATCGATCGCCTCGCTCGATGAGATCGATCCTGAAATTCTGAAGACCTACGAGAAGCTCGGCATTCCCTTGCGCGAAGTGGCGATGCTGGAAGGCGTCGAGCCGCAGCCGGGTGATGTCGATCCGAACCGGCGCAAGATCGCCGTCGATGCTGTGTTCGATTCGGTGTCGGTGGCAACCACGTTCCAGGCCGAGTTGAAGAAGGCCGGCGTGATCTTCATGCCGATCTCGGAAGCCATCCGCGAACATCCCGAACTGGTGAAGCAGTATCTCGGCACGGTGGTGCCGACCTCGGACAACTTCTACGCCACGCTGAATTCGGCGGTGTTTTCCGACGGCTCGTTCGTCTACATCCCGCCGGGCGTGAAGTGCCCGATGGAGCTGTCGACCTACTTCCGCATCAACGAACGCAATACCGGGCAGTTCGAGCGCACGCTGATCATCGCCGACAAGGGCGCTTACGTGTCCTATCTCGAAGGCTGCACGGCGCCGCAGCGCGACGAGAATCAGTTGCATGCCGCCGTGGTCGAGCTCGTCACCCTCGACGATGCCGAGATCAAATATTCGACGGTGCAGAACTGGTATCCCGGCAATTCGGAAGGCAAGGGCGGCATCTACAACTTCGTCACCAAGCGTGGCGATTGCCGCGGCAACAATTCCAAGATCTCCTGGACCCAGGTCGAGACCGGTTCGGCGATCACCTGGAAATATCCGAGCTGCATCCTGCGCGGCGACAATTCGCGCGGCGAGTTCTATTCGATCGCGATTTCGAACGGCTATCAGCAGGTCGATAGCGGCACCAAGATGATCCACCTCGGCAACAACACGACGAGCCGGATCATCTCCAAGGGCATCGCTGCCGGCAAGTCGCAGAACACCTATCGTGGTCTTGTCACCGCGCATCGCAAGGCCAAGAACGCGCGCAACTTCACCGCGTGCGACTCGCTGCTGATCGGCGATCAGTGCGGTGCGCATACGGTGCCGTATATCGAGGCCAAAAACTCCTCGGCACTGTTCGAGCACGAAGCGACCACGTCGAAGATTTCGGAAGACGTGCTGTTCTATTGCGTCCAGCGCGGCCTCAGCCAGGAAGAGGCCGTCGGCCTCGTGGTCAACGGCTTCGTCAAGGACGTGCTGCAGCAGCTGCCGATGGAATTTGCGGTCGAAGCGCAGAAACTGATCTCGATCAGTCTCGAAGGCTCGGTCGGTTAAGTCACGCACAGGTCCTCATCCTGAGGCGCCGCGCAGCGGCGTCTCGAAGGATGAATGGGAAGTCATCGTTTCGGTCTGTCCTTCGAGAGGCGCGCAAGAGCGCGCTCCTCAGGACAAGGGCCAGTTATAGAGGAAAACCAAATGCCCGCATTGCTCGAAGTCAAAAACCTGCAGGTTCGTGTCGAGGAGCGCGAGATTCTTCACGGGCTGACGCTCACCGTGAATGCCGGTGAAGTGCATGCCATCATGGGCCCGAACGGTTCGGGCAAGTCCACGCTGTCGCACGTCATCGCCGGCAAGCCGGGCTATGAAGTCACCGGCGGCGAGATCCTGTTCAAGGGCGAAGACTTGCTGGAGATGGAAGCTGACGAGCGCGCAGCGAAGGGCGTATTCCTGGCGTTCCAGTATCCGGTCGAAATCCCGGGCGTCGCCACAATGACCTTCCTGCGCACTGCGCTGAATGCGCAGCGCAAGGCGCGCGGCGAGAGCGAATTCTCGACTCCCGATTTTCTCAAGAAGGTGCGCGAAGTCGCGGCCTCGCTGAACATCCCGCAAGACATGCTCCGTCGCGGCGTCAATGTCGGCTTCTCCGGTGGTGAGAAGAAGCGCAACGAAGTGCTGCAGATGGCGCTGTTCCAGCCGAGCCTGTGCATCCTCGATGAAATGGACTCGGGTCTGGACATCGATGCGCTGCGCATTGCCTCGGAGGGCGTCAACGCGCTGCGCTCCAGCGAGCGCGCCATGGTGGTGATCACCCATTATCAGCGCCTGCTGAACTACATCGTGCCCGACCATGTGCATGTCATGTCCAAGGGCCGCGTGGTGAAGACCGGCGGCAAAGAACTGGCGCTCGAGCTCGAAGCGTCGGGCTATGCGCAATACGAAGACGTCGCGGCCTGAGTGAGACGATCATGAATGTAGCACTAGCAAAAACGACGACGGGCGCAACGCTGGACGGCACATTCGCCGCCGCGCGCGGTCGTCTGCCCGGCACCGGGCCGGTGGTCGAGACTCGCCAACGCGCGTTCGACCAGTTTGCCGTCACCGGTTTGCCGACCCGCCGCGTCGAGGAATGGAAGTACACCGATCTGCGCCGCCTGCTTGGCGATGTCGCGCCGCTGGCCGGCGCGCCTGATCAGGCCGCACTGGCTGAGGCCCGCAAGGCGGTTGCGGCGCTGAAGGATGGTGACACCCAGAAGCTGGTGCTGGTCGATGGCGTGTTCGCCGCCGATTTGTCCAGCTTCAGCGCCGGCAATGGCGTCACCGTGCATGCGCTGAGCGCGGTGCTGGCGGACGACACCAGTGCTGTGCGCGCCGATCTGTTGCTCAGCACGGTCAACGATCCCATGCTGGCGCTCAATGCTGCCTTTGCCACCGACGGCGTCATCATCAGCGTTGCCGACGGAATCGATTGCGCCACGCCGCTGCAGATCGTGCATGTCACCACCAAGCCGAACACGGCCGCCTTCACCCGTTCGCTGATCCGCATCGGCAGCAAGGCCAAGGTGACCCTGGTCGAGACCTTCGTCGCCACCGAAGCCGCCAAGGCCTATCAGGTTCATGACACCACTGTGATGTGGGTCGGCGACGACGCCGATCTGCAGCATGTGCGGGTGATGGAAGACGCTCACGACGCGGCCAGCATTGCCAGCGCCATCGTGACGGTGGGCGCACGCGCCAAGTTCAATACGTTCAGCCTGACCACTGGCGGCGGCGTCAGCCGCTATCAGAGCTTTATTACGCTGGCCGGCGAGAATTCCGAACTGTCCACCAACAGCGTCCATCTGCTGCGTGGCCAGCAGCATGGCGATTGCACCTTCGTCATCGATCACGCCAAGCCCGGCTGCCTCAGCCGCGAGACGTTCCGCGCGGTGCTCGACGATCGCGCCCATTCGGTGTTCCAGGGTAAGATCAGCGTGCATCAGATCGCGCAGCAGACCGACGGCAAGATGATGTCGCGGGCGCTTCTGCTGTCAGACGACGCCGAGATCGACAACAAGCCCGAACTCGAAATCTTCGCCGACGACGTGCAATGCGGCCACGGTGCCACGGTCGGCGCGCTCGATGACAGCCTGCTGTTCTATCTGCGCGCCCGTGGCCTGCCCGAGAAGGAAGCGGAATCGTTGCTGATCCAGGCTTTCGTCGGTGAGGCGCTGGAGTCGATCGTGAATGATGACCTGCGTGACGTAGCGATCGGCGCGGCCGAACGCTGGTTGGGAACGCGGGTGTAGTCGTCATTGCGAGCGGAGCGAAGCGATCCAGTCTTTCGTGACTTGGTTTCTGAATTGCTCGCTTCGCTCCTCGCAATGACGAAGAGAACGTGATGCGAATGAGAAAGTTGTTTCATTGATGAGTGATCATCCGGCGGTTATCAACGGCTCCTACGACGTCGCCCTGATCCGCGAGGATTTTCCGGCGCTGGCGATGCAGATCTACGGCAAGCCTCTGGTCTATCTTGATAACGCGGCGTCGGCGCAGAAGCCGAACGCGGTGCTCGATCGCATGACCGAGGCCTACAAGTCCGAATATGCCAATGTCCATCGCGGGCTGCATTACCTCGCCAACGCCGCGACCGACGCCTATGAAGGCGCGCGCACCAAGGTGCAGCACTTCCTCAATGCAAAGCGTCCGGAAGAGATCATCTTCACGCGTAATGCCACGGATGCGCTCAACACCGTCGCAGCGAGCTTCGGTGGCGAGAATATCAAAGAAGGCGACGAGATCGTGCTCTCGATCATGGAGCACCATTCGAACATCGTGCCGTGGCATTTCTTGCGCGAGCGTCAGGGCGCCGTCATCAAATGGGCGCCGGTCGATGACGAGGGTAATTTCCTCATCGACGAATTCGAAAAGCTGCTGACCGATCGCACCAAGATCGTCGCCATCACCCAGATGTCGAATGCGCTGGGCACCCTGGTCCCGGTCAAGGAAGTCACCAAGATCGCCCATGCGCGCGGGATTCCGGTGCTGGTTGATGGCAGCCAGGCGGCCGTGCATGGCGTGATCGACGTGCAGGACATCGATTGCGACTTCTACGTCTTCACCGGCCACAAGCTGTATGGCCCGACCGGCATCGGCGTACTGTATGGCAAGCACGAGCGGCTGGTGGCGATGCGGCCTTATGCCGGCGGCGGCGAGATGATCCGCGACGTGGCGCAGGACTGGGTCACCTATGGCGATCCGCCGCACAAGTTCGAGGCCGGCACGCCGGCGATCGTCGAGGCAATCGGTCTCGGCGCCGCCATCGATTTCGTCAATTCGGTCGGCCGCGAACGCATCGCAGCCCATGAGCATGATTTGCTGTCTTATGCGGATGGCAAGCTGCGCGAGATCAACGCGCTGCGCATCATCGGCTCGGCCACGAACAAGGGCCCGGTGATCTCGTTCGAAATGCAGGGCGCGCATCCGCACGACATCGCCACCGTGATCGACCGCCAGGGCATTGCGGTGCGCGCGGGCACCCATTGCGTGATGCCGCTGCTGGAGCGATTCAGCGTAACGGCGACCTGCCGGGCGTCATTCGGCATGTATAATACCCGCGAGGAAATCGATCATCTCGCGCAGGCGTTGATCAAGGCACGGGAGCTTTTCGCATGAGTGAGACCGCAGTCGCCAATACGCCGGATGCCGCCGAGCAGAAGGGCGCGCAGATGCAGACCGTCTCGGCACTCGATGTTGCCGAGACCGAGCGCCTCGGCACCGAAATCGTCGCAGCACTGAAGACCGTGTTCGATCCGGAAATCCCGGCCGACATCTACGAGCTCGGTCTGATCTACAAGGTCGACATTAAGGACGATCGCGGCGTCGATATCGAGATGACGCTGACCACGCCGAATTGTCCGGCGGCCGAGGAGTTGCCGACCATGGTGGAGAATGCCGTGGCCAGCGTGCCCGGCGTCGGCATCGTCAAGGTCAACATCGTCTGGGAGCCGACCTGGACTCCGGACCGCATGACCGATGAGGCGCGACTCGTCCTCAATATGTGGTGAGCATCGCGTTGAACTGCATTCGCCGTTGGCGGCCTTGAACCGCCCAAGGGACTGAACACATGACTGAGATGACACCGAGCAACCCAGCAGCCGCTGCCCCCGCCAAGCCGAAGCCGCGCCCGCGGCCGCAGGTGATGCGGCTGACCGACGCTGCCGCCGCCCGCGTGCTCGAACTGACGCAGCGCGCCGACTCCGAGATCATCGGCTTACGCGTCGGCATCAAGAACGGTGGCTGCGCCGGCCAGTCTTATACGGTCGAATACGCCCATGACGTGAAGCCGACCGACGAAATCGTCGAGGACAAGGGCGTCAAGATCCTGGTCGATCCCAAGGCCGTGCTGTTCCTGCTCGGCACCGAGATGGACTACAAGACCGACAAGATGCAGGCGCAGTTCGTGTTCAACAATCCGAACCAGATCTCGGCCTGTGGCTGCGGCGAGTCGGTGCAGCTGCAGGCAGCGAAGCTGGATTAAGCCTGTAGGGTGGGCAAAGGCGCATTGCGCGGTGCCCACCCCCAATGCGGTGTCGGTAAGGGTGAGCACGCTTCGCTTTGCCCACCCTACAAGTTTCGTCCTACACTTCCGCCATGGACCGCGACTTCCTCTCCGAACTGTTCGCCGGCTTCGGGCCGGTGACGATCCGCCGGATGTTTTCCGGATTCGGCATCTCGGCCGACGGCATCAATTTCGCGCTGGTGCTGCGCGGCGCCATCTATCTGCGCGCCGACGAGAACTCGATCCCGCGTTTCGAAGCGGAGGGATCGCAGTGTTTCCAATATGAGATGAAGGGCAAGCTGCGGATGATCGCCTCCTATTGGCGATTGCCGGAGCGGCTTTATGACGATCCCGATGAAGTGACGGACTGGGCGCGTACGGCGCATGATGCAGCAATTCGGGCCTCGATCGAGAAGGCGAGCAAGAAGCAGGTGGTGAGGAAGAAATCGCCCTCGAAGCTTCAGCCGTCATTGCGAGCGAAGCGAAGCCATCCAGAAGGCAGCAGAGCGAAGGCTGGATTGCTTCGTCGCAAGCGCTCCTCGCAATGACGACATTGACATGGGAGCTGCACGTTCACGCGACCTGGAACGTGATTTCCGACTGATATTCCGGATCGACTTCGCAGATCACGCGGTTGCGGCCGTTGCGTTTGGCGGCGTAGAGGCAGGCGTCGGCGCGTCCGATCAGACTGTCCATGTCGTCGCTATGAGTCAACATCGCAACGCCGACCGAGATCGTGACGCGGCCGAGTATCTCGCCGGTCGATTTCTTCTTCAGTTCTTTCGACATCACGGCACGGCGGATGTGGTCGGCCACAGTCAGCGCCTGACGCAACGGCGTGTTCGGCAGCACCACGGCGAATTCCTCGCCACCATAGCGCGCGGTGATGTCCTGGCCCTTGATGGTCTGCTTCAGCGACATGCCGACCAGGCGCAGCACCTGGTCGCCGGTGAGATGACCGTAGTTGTCGTTGAACGATTTGAAGTGATCGATGTCGAGCATCATCAGCGACAGCGGTTCGCCGCGCTTGTGGGCGCTCTCGATGGCCGTCCCCAGGGCGCGGTCGAAATATTTGCGATTGCCGAGCGCGGTGAGGGGATCGGTCAGGCTCTCGGCGCGGATCGCCTCGAGGCTCTGCTGCAGCACGCTGACTTCGCTGCGTGAGAACAGCAGCCGCGCTTCCAGCGCCTTGTTGGTGTCGTGCACCTCGCGCGTGGTCTTGATCAGATTCTCGACGATGGTTTTCAGCGCGCTCGGATTATGCACGCCGGCCAGTTGTTTGCCGGCACCGGCGAGGCTGGCGTTGAAATCCACGGTGATGTTGATCGCATCATTGATTAGCGTCATCACGTCGTCGATCTCGCCGATGACCCGGGCACCGACCTGATCGATGCGGTCGGTGACACGGGTCTGCGACAGATAACTGTCATGGATCTGATCGAGATCGTCATCGTTGAGACGGCCGTTGCGGGCCAGCGTCTCATTGATCACCCGGTTCAGGGCCGGGTTATAGCCGGTGGCATAGACGTACCAGATCTCATAGTTGCGCGGGACGGCCCGATGACGCAACGAGCGGATTTGCCCGAGCGCAATTTCGGCGAACGCCAATGTGCGTTCGAGGTCATCGAGGCTTGCGGTCACGAGTTGTGTTCCCAAGCGGCGCTTCGATGCGCCACACTCACTTGCGAAATATCAAAAAATATTGCCGCGACGTTAGGGGAAGATCGTGAATCCTTGGTTAATAAACTCGGAACATGCTACCTATGCGCGCACCCGCACCGGGCGCAGGAGGAATGCGGGCAGGTGCGAATGATCGCCCGGCTCGACATCTTCATCGCGACGCGGCGGACGCGGGGCCTGAGCGCGGCCGATCGACGGCGGCAGCGCTGCGGGGGATGCAGCGGCAGGCTGCGGCGTATTGCGGTCCTCGCTCGGGCGACGATCCCGCTCGCGGCGGGGCTTGCGCTCGCGCGGTGCTTCGGCGTCCGGCGACCTTGCTTCGGTGGCCACGGGCGAACGTGTTTCGGTAGTCATGGGCGGACGCGCGTCGCGCTCGGGGCGCGCCTCGCGCTCTGGGCGGGGAGCCCGATCCGGACGTGGCTCGCGCTCACGGCGGCCGTCGCGGCGACCGCGCGGCGCATCGGCATTGGCTTCACGATTGCCGCTGCGGCGGCGGTTCGATCGCGGCGCCTCGGCAGCGTCGGCGGACTCCGCTTCCGCCGGCATGGCGTCGAGGGCGGCGCTCTCGTGCTTGGCGATTGTGGTGCCGATCAGCTTCTCGATGGCGACGATCGACTTCTGATCCGACGGTGACACCAGCGAGATCGCAGCGCCGGGGCGACCGGCACGGCCGGTGCGGCCGATGCGATGCACGTAATCGTCGGGGTGATGCGGGACGTCGAAGTTGAACACGTGGCTGACGGCCGGGATGTCGAGGCCGCGGGCGGCGACGTCGGAGGCGACCAGCAGCGGCAGCTCACCCTTGCGGAATTGATCGAGTGCGGCGAGGCGGGCGGACTGCTCCATGTCGCCATGCAGCGCGCCGACGGCGAAGCCGTGTTTCTGCAGCGATTTGGCGAGCGTCGCCACTTCCCGCTTGCGGTTGCAGAAGATGATCGCGTTCTTGAGATCATCGACGTCGCGCAGCAGGGTGCGCAGTACGTCGCGCTTCTGCCAGTCTTCGCGGGACACGGCGACCTGCGACTGGGTGATGGTGGCGGCGGCGGTCGCCGGCTTGGCGACTTCGATCTTCACCGGATTGTGGAGGAAGGTCTCGGTTATGCGGCGGATTTCCGGCGGCATGGTCGCCGTGAAAAACAGCGTTTGACGGGTGAAAGGCACCAGTTTGCAGATGCGTTCGATGTCCGGGATGAAGCCCATGTCGAGCATGCGGTCGGCTTCGTCGATCACCAGCAATTCGACGCCGGTGAGCAGAAGCCCGCCGCGTTCGGTATGGTCGAGCAGGCGGCCCGGCGTGGCGATCAGCACATCGACGCCGCGATTGAGCTTCAGGTCCTGGTCGCCGAAGGAGACGCCGCCGATCAACAGCGCGACGTTGAGCTTCTGGCCGGAACCGTATTTGTCGAACTGCTCCTTCACCTGGGCCGCGAGCTCGCGGGTCGGCTCCAGGATCAGCGTACGCGGCATGCGGGCGCGGGCGCGGCCTTTTTCGAGCACGGTAAGCATGGGCAGCACGAAGGCTGCGGTCTTGCCGGTGCCGGTCTGGGCGATGCCGAGCACGTCTTTGCGTGCCAGAACATGGGGAATCGCCTGTTCCTGAATGGGGGTCGGGGTGGTGTAGCCGGCTGCCGTAACGGCGGCTTGAACCTTGTCGGACAGGCCGAGATTGGAAAAGGACATTGAGCCTCTGTTATAGGGTCATGATGCCATCGGATAACGGAAAATCGCTCATCGATGCCGTATCGAGATCATGCCTCTGGTCGAAACCGCCGCTTGGATTCACGGAAAAAGCCATCACGCCTACCCCCGGAGCGGCACGCAAACATGCACGGAGATCGCTGGGCGCTGACAGGCGGCTTACTCGAGGTATCGCGTTTCGATACCGGGCCGCTTCGAGCCGGAACATAGGCTGGAATCCCTTAAAGTCAATGCAGACGACCCTGGAACCGCCCAAAAGCTTCATGTTTTAGGCCCAACCGGCGCCGGGCCGCGACTAAAGGCCGTCCAGTTGCGTCGCTGGCGTGCCAGAGGGTAAAGGCTTCACTTGCCGTAGGTGCCGAGCAGCTGCCCGAGATTCTGCATCACGAAGGCATTGGCGCGCAGCTGCACCTGGCGACCATCCTGGAGCCGCACATCGATCTCATAGATGGCCGGATCGATTTGCCGAAGTCCGATCACCTGGGCGATTTCCATTGTTTCGGGCGACGTCGCTGCTGGTTTCGTGGCGCCCTTTTTGGCGGCGGCTGCAGGCTTCGCGGGCGCAGGCTTGACAGCTGCAGGCTTGGCGCGTGGCGCCGTGGCTGCGGGCGCCGGAGCAATTGCTGGCGCGGCGCTTTGGGCATAGGCGAAGGTCGGGGCGAGCAAAGCGGTTGCGAGGATGAGAAATTTCACGCCGGTCTCCTGAAGCAGCAAGCAGATTCGGCGCTGCGTATCGCAGATTGCGGCGGGATTTATGGCGAGCGCTCCGTCGCCTCGTTGCGGTTGATCTCGCTGGCGATGCGGGACAGATTGCGGCGCGCCGCGATGACTGCGATTGAACCGGCTGCAGTCTGGCCCCGACCAACGGGCACAATCGCGCGGTGGGATCGCCGGAAACTGGGAATGCAGGCATGAATGCGACGATGAATCGGCTCGTGATCGCCATCGGAGCATGGCTGAGCATTGCCGCATCGGTGCTGCCTGCATGGGCCGAGAAACGC
>JAPLPC010000315.1 GCA_026400425.1 Hyphomicrobiales bacterium
CTTGGCCGTCTCATCAGTGTCGCCGGACTTCACAGCGAACAGCACGAGATCGGGCTGCTGCAGTTCGGAGATGGCCGTCACAGCTTTCGCCGGAATGAAGCCTGTAAAGGACGCGCTTTCAAAATGGAGGCCATGGCTGTTGATGGCCTCTACATGGGCGGGACGTCCGACCAGCGTGACGTCATGGCCCGCGCGCAGCAGCATCGCGCCGTAATAGCAGCCGACTGCGCCGGCGCCGATCACGGCGATCTGCATCAGTTCGCGTTAGGAGCAGGCGCCACGGGCTGCGCGGTCGCCTGCGGTGCGCGGCCGACGACGACGCTCAAAAGCCCATCGGCCCATAGCCGCTTCGCCGCTGCCTTGGCCTGGTCCAGCGTCACGGCGGCAACGATCGCGCTACGCTTCTCGATATAATCGATCGGCATGTTGTCGAGCTGATATTGCAGCAATGCGCCGGCGAGCTTCGATGAGCTGTCGAGTGCCAGCATCTGCGAGCCATTGAGATAGGATTTGGCTTCGTCCAGTTCTTTCTGGGTCGGCCCATCTTCGGCAAGGCGCTTCACTTCGGCGGTCACCGTGTCGATGGTGTCGGTGGCGCGGTCGGCGCGGGTCGCGGTATTGCCGATCCATAGTCCGGAATGCCGCATCCAGATCAGCGAGCTCGACACCGAATAGGCGAGGCCGCGCTTCTCGCGCACTTCGTGATANNTGACGATATAGGCCGCCATGAAGTCCGGATCGTCGCGCTTGAGGCCTGGGCTGCCGTAGGTGATGACCGTCTGCCGCACGTCCAGCACGACGAAACTCTTCTGCGGCGGCTTGCTCACGGTGACTTCGGGCACCGGCACCAGATCGGACTTGGCGGGCAGTGCGCCGAAGGTCTTGTCGAGCAGCGTGGCCAGCGCGTCAGGATCGATGTCACCGACGACGGCGATCTTCAACGTGTCCCTGGCGACGACGCGCTGCTTGTAGGCCTTGATATCATCAACGGAGATCTTCGGCACGTCGATCAGGCTGCCGTTGGATGGCCGGCTGTAAGGGTGATCGCCGAACGCGACTTCGAGGAATTTGCGTGTCGCCAGCGAGTTCGGGTTCGAGGTCTCGCGACGCAGCCCGGACAGGATCTGTGCGCGGATGCGCTCGACATCGCGCGCATCGAAGCGTGGCGAGGTCAGCGCGAGCCGGGCGAGTTCGAACGCCTCGTCGCGGTGTTCTTTCAGCATGCGCAACGAGCCGCGCAGGTAATCACGCTGGGCGGTGAAGTTGAGCTCGATGGCGCGGCGCTCCATGCGGTCGCGAAAAGCTGCAGAATCCAGATCGCCGGCGCCTTCGTCCATCAGGCTGGCGACCATATTCGCCGTACCGGATTTGTCCTTGGGATCCTGCGCCGCGCCGCCGACGAAGGCATATTCCATGGCGATCACGGGAACGGTGGCATCCTGCACGAATTGCGCTTCGATGCCGCCCGGGGTGACGATCCGCTGAACTTTCGCTGCGGCGAAGGACGGCGTCGCCGTCAGCGCTGCAAACGAGAGGGCGGTGACGACGGCGATGCCGAGGCGGCGTGCAAAGTGATAGGCAGGACGATTGGGATGAAAGCTCATGCTCACGACCGCTTCTCCTCGCGCTTCGCCGGGATGTCCTTGATGAGATAGCCGGTGACCGATCGCTTCTTGTCGAGCCAGGTTTGCGCGGCGGCGCGCACTTGTTCGGCCGTCACGGCCTTGATGCGGTCGGGCCAGCTGCGAATATCCTGAACGCTGAGGCCGGTGGTCAGCGCAGCGCCGTACCAGCGGGCCAGTGCGGCCTGGTTGTCCTGGGCATAGATCGCTTCGGCAACGAGCTGGGTCTTGACCCGTTCGAGGTCGGCGGCCGGCACCGGATTGGTGGCGATATCAGTGATGACGGCGTCGATGGTCTTTTCGATATCGGCAAATTCGGTGCCCGGTTTCGGTGACGCCGAGATCGTGAACTGCGCACTATCCAGCGCCGTGCCCTGATAGGCGGCGCCCGCATTGACCGCGAGCGGCTTGTCGATGACGAGCGCGCGGTAGAGATACGAGTTCGGGCCGCCGCCGATCAGTTGCGCCAAGACGTCGAGCGCCTGGCTTTCGCCTGCCGCCGCCGTGGTGGCCGAGGGCACGAAATAGGTGCGGCGCAGATTGCTCTGCTCGACGCGGGGGTCTGCAAGGGTCACCGTACGCGCGGCCACCGGAGTCGGTTCCTGCGGGCGGATACGACGTTCGGGGATCGCGGGCTGCGCCGGGATCGGGCCATAGATGCGCTCCACCATCGGGCAGCGTGGCATTGTTGGGGGCATAGAAGCGCTTGTAGAAAGCGAGCGCGTCTTCACGGTCGAGCTTCTCGATCTCCTGATGCCAGCCGATGATCGGGCGGCCATAGGGATGATTGAGATAGAGCGCGGCCATGACCTGCTCGTTCAGCCGTGCTTCCGGGCTGTTGGCGACGCGCATGTTGTATTCTTCCAGAACGACGTCGCGCTCGGGCAGTACATTCTCGTCCTTGAGCACCAGGCCGGTCATGCGATCGGCCTCG
>JAPLPC010000176.1 GCA_026400425.1 Hyphomicrobiales bacterium
TGTCGGGCGCGCTGATCTCCATCGTCTTGTTTTATCTCGCGCCGCTGCCGCTGATGGTGGCGTGCCTCGGTTGGGGACCGATCGCGGCCACGATCGGCGGCATTGCCGCCGCGACCTCGCTCGGCCTGATATTCGGCATGGGCTATCTCGCCATCTTCGCCATCACCATCGCGCTACCGGCCTGGTGGCTTGGCTACCTTGCGCTGCTTGGCCGCACGGTCGAAGCCCCCGCATCCGTTCAAGGCGGTCCTGCGACGACGACCGAGTGGTATCCGGTCGGCCGCCTCCTGATGTGGATCGCCGTGTTCGCGTCCATCACCACGATCGCCGCGCTGCTGACGCTCGGCACCGACAGCGAGACGATCATCGCCGCGCTCAAGGGCTCGTTCTCGCGCATGATGGCGGGCCGCACCGAGGGCGATACCGACAATATCGCCACTGCCATCTCCACCATTGCGCCGTCCGCCGCGTCCGTTGTCGCCATCATTACGCTGACGCTCAATCTCTGGCTCGCCGGCCGCATCACATCGACCTCCGGCCGTCTCAAGCGGCCATGGCCGGATCTGCGCATGCTGGCGCTGCCGCCGATGACGCTGGTGGCGCTGTGTGTCGCGATCGCGCTGATCTTTCTCGGCGGCACCGTCGGGTTGTTCGCGCAGATCGTTTCGGCAACGCTGCTGATGGCCTACGCACTCACGGGCTTCGCGACGCTGCATGCGCTCACCATGGGCATGCGCAGTCGCACGCTGGTGCTGAGCATGATCTACGCGATGGTCATGGTGCTCGGCTGGCCCGTTCTAGCGCTGGTCTGCCTCGGCCTCGCCGATGCGTTTTTCGGATTTCGCCAGCGTCTCGGCGAACGCCCCCCGCCGCCCGCGGCGGCCTGACAAAGTCTCACATCAACTCACATTAATCGAACACACCAAAGGAGATCTAAAATGGAAGTCATTCTGCTGGAACGCGTCGCCAAGCTCGGCCAGATGGGCGAAGTCGTCCGCGTCAAGGACGGTTATGCCCGCAACTTCCTGCTCAAGCGCGGCAAGGCGCTGCGCGCCACCGCCGAAAGCCGCGCCAAGTATGATGGCATGAAGGCCGACCTCGAAGCCAACAACATCAAGGCCAAGGGCGAAGCCACCAAGGTTGCCGAGAAGATCGACGACCGTAACGTCGTCATCATCCGCCAGGCATCGGAAACAGCATTGGCAGGATCGCATAGCCGAGCACGGTGCGCGCCAGCACGATGCCGATCACGGGATAGATCAGGCACAGCATGACCGCGTGGCTGGGTACGGCCTTGAAGTCGTCCCAGCCGAGCCGCAGGGCATCGCCCAGCGTCAGCGTCACCGTGGCGCGCTCGGAAGCTGAAGCCGAACGCATCAACCGCGGCGAAGACATCTCGAACCGCCAGGAAGATCAGGACGCGGCCGCCGAAGCTCTGGCCGCAGCCGGCGAATTCTTCGATCCGGACGCTCAGGGCAACAACGACGAAGAAGACAACGGCTAAGCTTGGTGCGGCCGCGGAGGCACCGCCTCCGTGGCCAACTCAGCGCCGCGAAAAAAGCCCGGCCTCACGGCCGGGCTTTTGCGTTCTATGCCGATCGATTGAGGTCGATCACTCTGCGTCCGGCTTCGCCGGCTCGGTCGCGGTCGGCGGTGGCGTCGCCGGGGCCGGAGTTACCGGCGGCACCGGATCGGCTCGGGTCGCCGCCGGTGCTTCCGGCTTCGGCTCAGGCCTGGGTTCCGGCTTTGCCGCCTCGGCCGGCTTGCTGTCGTCCGCCGGCTTGGCGGGTGCCGTCTCCTTGGCCGCTTCAGGCTTGGAAGCTTCAGGCTTGGATTCGGACTTGCTCTCGTTCTTTGGCTCTTGCTGCTGACGTCGGTTCTTCCTGCCCTTTTTCTGCTTCTGGCCCGATTGTTCCAATTCAGCAGCGGCTGGTGTCTGCGCGTCGGCCGGCGTCGCGTCTGCGGGAGGCTGGCGCTTGGTCTTGCGGCCGCGGCGCGGTTGCTCAGCCGGAGCGCCGTCCGCGGCAGGCTGTGCCTGCTGGCGTTCGGCAGCCGCGGGCCGCTGACGGTCCGTGGGTTCAGCCGCAGCCGGCGGCTGCGGGCGGCTGAGGTCGCGGCCACGACGGGTGAGCCCGTCGTCGGCGGCGCGGCCCCCACCGGCGCCATTGCTGATCACATAGGCGCTCATGGCCTGCGCCATGCCGCTGCTGGTGGTGTAGTGTTGACGCAAAAAGCCGGTCAGTTGCCCCGGCGGCACGCTCTTGAGCAGGCCACGCGCGCTGCGATGACAGACCGCGCAATTGCCAGCAAACAGCTGCGCCGGCGATTTGCCGGCTTCGAGGTTCTGGGCGGAGGCAGGTGCGATAAGGGAGGAAGGTGCTGCGAGGCCTATAAGAAGCATCGCCGTCGCCAAACCGAGCGCTCGGCTCAACATTTCAATCTCCCGAAAAACAATTCATCGAACCTGAAACTGTTTTAGCCAAATGCGCTGCGAATGGAAGCGGGCAACGACTGATTGTTGGCGCGAAGCGATGATCGCTGCAGGTCTTCGGCCGGCGAATGATGCGAGGACTCACAATCACACGCGGAACATACAACCGCTGAGCACATGGTCGTCTTGAGGAGATCGAAAAAACGTCTCGCGAGATCGACACATTGCAACAACGGCGATTGGCAGGAGTCGTCGGCAATCGAAATCGGGGTGATACGTCTTTCAGCGCGGAATCCTACCGAATCGGCAGCTTACTCACGCACGCTGACCCGATGCCGGGTTGTCGCGGCCCGGCACCAGGCAGCGGTATTCAAAATGTCAGCTCGAGCAACGCGACGCGGTCGAACGGCGCCCTCCGGCGCAAGGCGGCCGGACGTTGCAGCCGGGCCATGGCAGCGGCGCGCACGGCTGCGTTACAAGGCTCGTCGTGAATTTGCTCGGCACGCGCAAACGTATCGACCAAGTTTGACAGCCACGCTTTGTCATCGGCTGCTGAAAACGGCTGATGTTGACCCATCGACCTGTCCTTCGCCTCTGTCCCTCGCGTTCATTCGCGAGGATTTATTGCGGTCCCAACGCCCGACTCACTTGCCAGGTTCCGGGTGTTGCCGATTTGCTTCCGTGTTCATGTTATAAGTGAGACATCTCGCCAGCCGGTTCAGTTCCATCGTACGATTTTTCGGGTTCCGTTAAGATCTGGGCAAGGGGGATGGTGACGGTCACGTCGGCCCGTCAAGCCTTGATCGACGATGAGCGCAAATTCCCCGCCGGTCGCCAGTGGGAATCGGGCATAACATGACGGCATGCTTTCCCCTGCCAGCGCTGAGGCGCTTATGTCCGGGGCCGCGCATCCGCCCCAGTCGAACGATAACCATCGAGCACCATGGCCGCATCCGATTCCAACGTCCTCAAGCTTGCGCCCGACGTGACCTCGCCTGCCTATCGCAGCGCTCCGCATAATATCGAAGCCGAACAGGGCGTTCTCGGCGCCATGCTGGTGAACAATGACGCGTTTTACCGCGTGTCGGACTTTTTGAAGGCGGAGCATTTCTACGAGCCGCTGCACCAGACTATCTTCGATACCGCGGCGAGCATTATCCGCGCCGGCAAGATCGCCACCCCGGTAACGCTGAAAACCTTCCTGCCCGCCGATACCGATCTCGGCGGCATGACCGTGGCCCAATATATCGCCCGCCTCGCGGCGGAAGCGACCACGATTATCAATGCCCAGGATTATGGCCGCAGCATCTACGACCTCGCGATCCGCCGTCAGTTGATCGGCGTCGGCGAAGACATGGTGAATGTCGCCTATGACGCGCCGGTGGATTTTGCCCCGCGCGCGCAGATCGAGGACGCCGAGCGCCGGCTGTATGAGCTGGCCGAAGCTGGCCGCTATGACGGCGGTTTCCAGCGCTTCTCCCAGGCCATGACCACCGCGCTGGAAATGGCAGCCAATGCCTATCAACGCGATGGCAAACTGTCCGGCGTCTCCACCGGCCTGCGCGACCTCGACGCTCGTATGGGCGGCTTGCAGCGCTCCGCATAATATCGAAGCCGAACAGGGCGTTC